>JALYSL010000387.1 GCA_030854825.1 Pseudomonadota bacterium | reverse complement strand
CCCTTCGGCGGCTCGGGCTCCTTGAGATTGGCGAGCAGTTCGCCGATGTCGCGAAGATCGCTGGCTTGAGAACCACCCATCGCCCGGGCGACTCGCTCCGGCGTTCCAAACAGATTCGTCAGCACCGGAATTTTGTAACCGGGCAACCGTTCGAACAGAAGGGCCGGGCCGGCCCGTCGCAGCACGAAGTCGCTGATTGCTGTCATCTCCAGCCGCGTCGAGACTGGATCCTTCATCCGCAGGAGATCGCCGTCGGCCTCCAGGGAGGCCATAAAGCCTCTCAGATCGCGATATTTCATACTTACTTATAATAAAGAACTGAAATTCCAGTGTTGACCGGGAATTAAACGGCTTTCTAGAATCGCGCCGTTTCGAGGCAAGTCCGCCGCTGGCGACGCCTCCGAGCCCGAATGCGCTTTGTCCTGGGCTCGCTCGTTTCTCTCGGCCGCCATCCCTGGCGGAAATTATCGCTGCGGCGCTCCGCATGGCCGACTTCAAAGTCAGGCCAACGGCGCCGCGGAGGAGATGTACATGACAAAGCTCGATCGGTTCGGATCGTCATTGCGATCGTGGCGCACGGCGGCGCTCGGTTCGGCCTCGGTGTTCCTGCGCGACGTCGGCCACGGCCTGCTCGAGGTCAGCCACAACTCACTGGCTTTGCTCGGGCTGGTGGTCGTGGGTGTGCTGCTGTTCACCGCCGGGCGCTCGGACGTCAGGCATGCGCTCGAATCGCAGACCCTCAACTGGCTGCAGGCCCGGCAGGAGGCCCGTGCCGAAACCCTGCCCAGCGCCGACGAGCCCGATCTGAGCGAGCCCGAGGCGATCGCTCGCGCGACCGCTTCCGATCCGAAGGACCTGAGCCGGGCGCAGGCCGCGGTCGCGATCTGGCTGGCTCGCCGGTACCACGTGGCGCCCGAGCCGGTGAGCCGGCTGGTTCAGGAGGCCTGGCGCGTCGGCGAGATGACGCAACTCGACCCGACGCTGATCCTGGCAGTGATGGCCGTGGAGTCGAGCTTCAATCCCTTCGCCCAAAGCCCCGTCGGAGCCCAGGGCCTGATGCAGGTCATGACCAAGGTCCACGACGACAAGTACGAGGCCTTCGGTGGCAGCCACGCCGCCTTCGACCCGGTTACCAACTTGCGGGTCGGTGTCCAGGTGCTGAAAGAATGCATCGCCCGCGCCGGCAGCCTCGAAGCCGGCCTGCGCTTCTATGTCGGCGCCGCGAACAGCGACGACGGCGGCTACGCCACCAAGGTTCTGACGGAACAGAACATCCTCCGCCAGCTGGCTGGATTGAAGGCGCTGCCGTTACCCACGCGTCACCCGGTCGCGGCCCTGGCCGACAACGCCGACGCCCCTTCTTCGACGGCGGCATTGGCCGTCACGACACCGGCTTTGGCGACGCCGGCGACGACGAATCCCGCCGGCGCCGAGCCGCTGGCCAAGCCCGTCGAGGCCGGCGATCCGCCCGAGAAGATCGCCCTTCTGCGCTGAGCGAAAGAAGGGCTCCGCTACACTCGAATCGCCGCGCAACTGGCGATTCGGCCCTTCCTTCAGGGCCCGAGGTGGACGACCACCGTGGAGCGCGGCCGGTGCCTGCATGGCAGTCACCGGTCGAGCCGTTCGCCTGGGCCCATTCGTCCCGTCCGTGGGGCGCACAAGCCTTGCAGAAGGAGCCGACCTTGTTTCACCGCAGCCCCTCCGTTCTCGCCGACACCGATCCGGAGATCGCGTCGATCATCGAGCGCGAAAACCGGCGCCAGGAAGAGCATATCGAGCTGATCGCCTCGGAGAACTATGCTTCGCCCGCAGTCATGGCGGCGCAAGGCAGCCAGCTCACCAACAAATACGCAGAGGGATATCCCGGCAAACGCTACTACGGCGGCTGCGAGTTCGTCGACATGGCCGAGCAGCTCGCGATCGACCGGCTGAAGCAGTTGTTCGGCGCCGCCTACGCGAACGTGCAGCCGAATTCCGGCTCGCAGGCCAACCAGGCCGTTTTCTTCGCGCTGCTGCAGCCCGGCGACACTGTCATGGGCATGAGCCTGGCCGAAGGCGGCCATCTGACGCACGGCATGCCGCTGAACATGAGCGGCAAGTGGTTCAAGGTGGTCAGCTACGGCCTGACCGCGACGGAAGAGATCGACTACGACGCGATGGAGAGGCTGGCCCACGAAACGAAGCCCAAGCTCATCATCGCCGGCGCTTCGGCGTACAGCTTGAAGATCGACTTCGCCCGATTCGCCAAGGTCGCCAAGGACGTCGGCGCCTGGTTCATGGTCGACATCGCGCACTACGCCGGCCTTGTCGTCGCCGGTGTCTACCCGAACCCGGTGCCGCACGCCGACGTCGTCACCTCGACGACGCACAAGAGCCTGCGTGGGCCGCGCGGCGGCATCATCGTCATGAACGACGAAGCGGTGGCGAAGAAGATCAACAGCGCCGTCTTCCCCGGTCTGCAGGGCGGCCCGCTGATGCACGTCATCGCGGCCAAGGCGGTCGCCTTCAAGGAAGCGCTGGCGCCCGAGTTCAAGGTCTACCAGGAACAGGTGGCAAAGAACGCCGTCGTTCTGGCTGACACCTTGACCGAGCGGGGGCTGCGCATTGTCAGCGGCCGCACCGAAAGCCACCTGATGCTGGTCGACTTGCGGCCGAAGGGGCTGACCGGAAAGGAAGCCGAGACCGTGCTGCAGTCAGCGCATATGACGTGCAACAAGAACGGCATTCCCAACGACCCGCAAAAGCCGATGGTGACCAGTGGCATCCGCCTCGGCACGCCGGCGATGACGACGCGCGGCTTCGGTGCCGTCGAAGCACGGCAGACGGCGCACCTCATCGCCGACGTGCTCGACCACCCGAACGAGCTGGCGAACATCGCCACGGTACGAGCCAAGGTCGCAACGCTGACGCGCGACTTCCCCGTCTATGGCTAGGACGATGACTGCCCCCACGCTCACTGCGTCCGCTGCTCCCGGCGGCGGCGTCCGGTCGGCTTGGGAGCGGCCCGGCGCCGACTGAAGCGATGCGCTGCCCGTTCTGCAGCCACGAGGACACCCAGGTCGTCGAGACGCGCGATTCCGACGAGGGCGACGTCGTTCGCCGGCGCCGCCGCTGCCAGAGCTGCGACAAGCGCTTCACCAGTTACGAACGGGCTGAGATCGCCTTGCCTTCGGTCGTCAAGAAGGACGGCACACGCGCCGAGTTCGACCCGGCCAAGGTGCGCGCGTCGATGACGCTGGCCCTCCGCAAGCGCCCGGTCAGCACCGAGCAGATCGACGCAGCGATGGAACGCATCCAGGACAAGCTGCTCAACGGCGGCGCCAAGGAAGTGCTCTCGGCCAAGCTCGGCGAGCACGTCATGCGCGAGCTCAAGCGCATCGACAAGGTCGCCTACGTGCGCTTCGCCTCCGTGTATCGCAGCTTCGAGGACGTCGACGAATTCCGCCAGCTGATCAGGGACATCTGAAGCTGCCCGGCGCCTGATCCGAGGCTTCCCCCGAAGGGACGGCCGCCTCGTTCCCCCCGCGATTCCCCTCGATACGGAATCGCGAAAAAGCTCACGCTTTTCTACAGTGCTTCGCATCGACACGAAGCACCACATCAGGCCGTCGCATGCAGGTCAGCCGTTGCCGGTGGCAACCCGGCTCACGCTGTCGGGCAGCGGCGACGCAGCCGCGCCCGAATGCAGTGTCGAGGCGATGCAGACCGTTCGCTACGTGGCCGCCGGCAGCCTTCATGTCGACGCCGTGTCGATCGATGCCGTGTCAGCATCGATCGGCGTCGCCGCCTGGGACGACACCGGCGACCGCTTCGCTTCGTATCGATGCCTGGTCACGCCACGAGCCGACGGACGGTGGTCGGGCAAGACGACGCTCGTTCCCACCGGCTGGACGATCGGCAGCGGCGCCGCCGATCGGCGCGCCTGCAGATTTGCGAGCGATCGCGACGGCAGCGGCGCGATCGATGCGAACATCGAGCATCCGGCCGACTATGCCGACGTGAACGGCACCCTGACGGAGCAGAATTTCCTCGTCGTTCCCGGCAACCAGGCGTGCCCGGCCGCGCCCGGCGACAGCGCCCTTTCCGCCGGCTTCGGCACCGTGCAGCAGCAGCCCTGAACCGGAACCGCTCGACATGAGAGATCCGCCGAAACCCGACCTTGCCGAAAAGGCGCTGCAGGCGCCGATGCGCGAGGCATTGGCGCTCGCCGAGCACGCGATCGGCCTGTCCGACCCGAACCCACGCGTCGGCTGCGTCATCGTCGCCAGCGACGGTGCCGAGATCGGCCGGGGTCACACGCAGGAAGCGGGCGGCGCGCACGCGGAAGTCATGGCCCTGCGCGACGCCGCCGCGCGCGGTGCCAGCGTGCGCGGCGCCACGGTGTTCGTGACGCTCGAGCCC
>JALYSL010000378.1 GCA_030854825.1 Pseudomonadota bacterium | reverse complement strand
CGGCTCGAGGCGCAGCTCGAGGCGTGCATCGCCGCGATCGTGACCCTGGGCGACAACGACGCAGCAAGTTACTTCCCTCGGCTCGCCCTCTTTCACGAAGACATGCACGGCGAAGCCTTCGCGTGGTTGCGCGCCGCGCTCGGCCTGCCGGCACCGATCGGCCTCGACACCTTGCCGATCGTCGGCTCCGACAATCCCTTGCGCATCGACGGCGGCCGCATCTCGATCGGCCGCCGCAACGACACGGCCGGCTTCTCCTTCGACAACGAACTGCCGGCGACGACGACGACGCTGGCGCCCTTCGAGATCGACGCCCAGCCCCTGCGCACCAGCGCCTTCCTTCGTTTCGTCGAGGCCGGCGGCTACGACGATGCCGCGCTCTGGCCCGGCCGCGCCGGCGCGTGGCGTGCCGCACAGTCGCGGTCGCACCCCGAGCGCTGGCGGCGAACGAACAACGGCAGGTGGCAGACGCGCTGGTTCGACCGCTGGCGGCCACTCGATCCCGACGCGCTGCTCATCCACGTCAATGCCTGGGAAGCGGAGGCCTGTTGCCTCTGGGCGAAGCGGCGCCTGCCGACCGCGGCCGAATGGGAATGCGCCGCCGCCGACCCCCGCTTTCACTGGGGGAAAAGCGTCTGGGAATGGACCGCCAGCGCCTTCGAGCCTTATCCGGGTTTTCGGCCCGGGCCGTACCGGGACTACTCGGCGCCGTGGTTCGGCGATCATCGCGAGTTGCGCGGCGGCTCGTTCGCAACGAACGCGCGACTGCACCACCCGAGCTACCGAAATTTCTTCACACCCGAGCGGAGCGACGTCTTCGCCGGCTTTCGCACCGCCTCCTTGTCTTTCTGATCCACGGGATTCTTCATGTCGATCTTCCGCTTCCTCTTCGCCGCCGCCGCCCTGTCGCTCGGCCTCACCGCCGCGCCCTCATTCGCGCAATCGCCCGGCGTGCTGCGCGTCTCGGCCATTCCCGACGAGGCACCGACCGAGCTGCAACGCAAGTTCAAGCCGCTCGGCGACTATCTCGCCAAGGCCACCGGGCTGAAGGTCGAGTTCATTCCAGTGACCGACTACGCCGCCGTCGTCGAAGGCCTGGCCACCGACAAGCTCGACCTCGCCTGGCTTGGTGGCTTCACCTACGTGCAGGCGCGCATCCGCACGCACGGCGGCGCCATTCCGATCGTCCAGCGCGCCGAGGACGCGAAGTTCACGAGCCGCTTCATCGTCCCGATCGACAGCCCGGCGAAGACGCTGGCCGACCTGAAAGGCAAGACCTTCGCGTTCGGCGCGCCTTCGTCGACCTCGGGCAGCCTGATGCCGCGCTACTACCTGCTAAAAGCAGGCGTCGACCCGGAGCGCGACTTCAAGTCGGTGGCCTTCTCCGGCGCGCACGACGCGACGCTCGCCTTCGTCGCGTCGGGTCGCGCCGAAGCCGGCGTGCTCAATGCGTCGGTGATGGACAAGCTCGTCGAGGAGCACAACGCCAACGCCGCCAAGGTGCGCGTGCTGGCCGTGACGCCGCCGTACTTCGACTACAACTGGACCGTGCGGCCGGGGCTCGATCCGGCGATCACGAAAAAACTCACCGACGCCTTCCTCGCCCTCGACCCGACGAAGCCGGAGATGAAGGAAGTCATGGACCTGCAGCGGGCCAGCAAATTCATTCCGACGCAGAGCTCGAACTACGACGGCATCGAGGCGGCCGGCCGCTCGGCCGGGCTGATCAAGTAGCCGCGGTGCCCTCTCGCGCATGAGCCGCCGGGCCGTTCCCAAGGCGACAACGCAGTTGCGGCGAAGACTATGAGCCTGCAGCTCGACGCCGCCGGTCTCGTTCACGCGAACGGGCACCGCGCCTTGCGCGCCGTGTCGCTGTCGCTGGCGCAGGGCGAGCGCGCCGCCGTGATCGGGCCTTCGGGCGCCGGCAAGACGACGCTGGTGCGCGTGCTCGGCACGTCGCTACGGCCGACCGAAGGCGGCGTCACCGTCTTCGGTGTCGATCCCTGGCAACTCCCGGCACGCGAGCTGCGCCGGCTGCGCGCGCGAATCGGCGTCGTCCACCAGAGCC
>JALYSL010000371.1 GCA_030854825.1 Pseudomonadota bacterium | reverse complement strand
CCACGACCAAAGCAGCTTCCCTCGAGGTCGGCGAACGACTCGCGCCTCCGATCGCGCCGAGCCTGCCGAGCCGCCGGCTCGACGTATTCGCCAACCCGGCAGCCGATCGCGACTACGCGATTCGCTTCGAGATCCCGGAATTCACCTGCACCTGCCCGCTCACCGGGCAACCCGATTTCGCACAGTTCGTGATCGACATGGTTCCCGACCGCTTGTGTGTCGAGCTCAAGAGCCTGAAGCTCTATGTCTGGAGCTACCGCAACGAGGCCGGGTTCCACGAGAAGGTGACCAACGCGATCCTCGACGACCTCGTCGCCGCGGCCCGGCCGCGCTACGCGCGCGTCGCTGCCCGCTGGAATGTGCGCGGCGGTATCCGCACCGACGTCGTCGTCGAATACCGCAAGAAAGGCTGGACGGCGATGCCACCGGCGCCGATCGAAGGCGCCGCGGAACGGGCCGCGGGCTACCCGTTACGCCGACCCTGACTCAGACTAGCCGAGGGCTCTGGCGACTTCGTCGAGGCTCGCCATGAACGGGCCGATGACCTTCATGCCCGGGTGGAGCTCGTTGCCGTCGATGTTGCTTGCCACCGCATCTGACTGAAGGTACTTCTTCAACTCGGCGGCCGTTGTCTTCGCCTGCGCCGCGAGCGCGTCACGTTTGCCGGCGTCCTTCTCGTCGAGTGCAGCTTGCAGCTGCGAATCGAGCTTGCCGGCCAGAGTCTTCTTGACGGCGCCCAGCTTGTTGATCGCCTCCAGCAACTCGGCCCGCTGCGACGTCTCGGTGCGGAAGATGTCGGTGATCGATTTCGCCAGGGTGTTGACCCCCTCCAGAGCGGCATCGCGTCACTTGCCGAGGTTCGGGATGGCCCGGCGAAGCTGCTCGTTTCTGGCGCCACTGCCGGCCGCCGGGCTGGCGGCCGCGGCGTCGTCGTCGTCATCCGCTTCTTCCGCACCGGCCAGCAAGGACTCGATCGTGTCGAGGTCGTCACCCGCGTCGTCGAATTTCTGCTGCTTGACGTTGTTGGAATAGCTGACGACGAGGGCCTTGACCTTCGCGGCCGCGCCGCCCTTCAAGCCGGTGGCGATATCCGGCTGCATATCGACGAAGCGCTTGGCGATTTCCTTGGCATCGGCGCGCGTCGCGGCTTCTTCGGACGGGTCGACCTTGAGTTGATCGTCGTGCAGGTCCGGAACGTTCTCCCCTTCGTCGACGGTGCCGTCCGACTTCTTGATCCGGATCTTGACGCTGACTCTCGTCTGCTCCCGGATCGCCATCTGGATCGGCTTGGCGAGAGAGCCTTTGAGAATATCGCTGACGAAAGTGAGAGACGCCTTTTCCCAGATCACCTGACCCTTCGGGTCCTTGATCTTCCGCACTTTCGCCTTCGAGTCGAATTGCGTTTTCAGCTTGACGAAGGCGCTGTCGGGCTTGGGGCCGATTTAGACGCGGATCTTCTTGTTTTCCTGGACCACGAAGAAGCGCACCGGCACGGGCGAGCCCTTGGAGCTTTTCAGCACGGCGATCGACTTCTTGATCAGCGCGCCCAGTACCTTGGCGTCGGAAAGCGCCTTGGGATTGGCCGGCGCCGCAGCGCCGCCTTTCTTCTCCCCGGCTGCCAGCTTGCTCGCCATCGCCTGCAACGCGGCCTGCGCCGCATCAGCGGCGGCGGCCACGTCGGAGACGTACTTGTCCGCCGCCTTGCTCGCGGCAACCGCGCCATTCATGGCCGCCGAGGCAACCTTCTCGCTGTCGCCCTTGACCGTCTTTCGAAACTTGTCGGTCGCGGCGGCAAACGCGTCGGCCGCGGCGCCGGCGGTCTTCGCTGCGCCAAGCACACTCTTGAGATCGCCTTTCAGGGCAGCGGCGATCTTGTCGCCCGCGGCCCCGGCGGCGGCGGCGGTCGCGATGCCCTTGCTGTCGAACATCCCGAAATCGAACGCGCCATGAAGTTTGCCGAGGTTCTTGATCGCGTCGGCGACCTTGCTGCTTTCGCCCTGCAATTTCGACGCCACGGCCTTGTCCTTGTCCATGGCGCTTCTTTGCTTCTCCCAGCCGGCGACTGTCAGCGACTCGGGAATGTCGACGGTGCTCATTGATCTGCCCTTCGTGGTGGTGGCCCGCGCCGGTCATCGAGGCGGCGGCGGCAATGATCGTCAGCCGGCTCGAACCCTTCAAGCCGCCCGGCCGGGGGGAGGCGCGCAATCCGCCGCCCAGCCGAACCGCGCGCCCGGGACGCCGCACTGTCTTTGTGGGCAAAAGTGCCGTCGAGGCCGGCGCCGTCATCGGAACGCCGCCCGCCCGCTCCCTACAATGTGGCGCTATTGCCCGGCGTCGCTCGGGCGTTCTCGTACATCGAATGAATTCGTCGCTGCAAAGCACCATCGATCTCGCGTGGGACAGCCGGGCTTCGATCGACTCGACGAACAGCCCGGAAATCCGCGCTGCGGTCGACGAGGTGATCGCCGGGCTCGATGCCGGCGAGATCCGCGTCGCCGAACGCCACGGCGTCGGCGAGTGGAGCGTCAACCAGTGGGTGAAGAAGGCGGTGCTGCTGAGCTTTCGTCTCAGCGAGAACCGGCTGACGCATGCCGGCGACCTAGCCTTCTACGACAAGGTGGCAACCAAATTTTCCGGAGCCGACGACGCCGCGATGCGCGCCGCCGGCGTGCGCGTGGTGCCGCCGGCAGTGGCGCGGCGCGGCGCATTCCTGGCGAAGAACGTTGTCCTGATGCCGAGCTACGTCAACATCGGCGCCTACGTCGACGAGGGCACGATGGTCGATACCTGGGTCACCGTCGGCTCGTGCGCGCAGATCGGCAAGGGCGTGCACCTGTCTGGCGGCGTCGGCATCGGCGGCGTGCTCGAGCCGATGCAGGCCAACCCGACCATCATCGAGGACAACTGCTTCATCGGCGCCCGCTCGGAAATCGTCGAAGGCGTCATCGTCGAAGAGAATTCCGTCGTCTCGATGGGTGTCTACATCAGCCAGAGCACGAAGATCTATGACCGGGCGACCGGCACGGTGAGCTATGGCCGCATTCCCGCCGGGTCGGTGGTGGTGAGCGGCAACCTGCCCGCTGCCGACGGCAGCCACAGTCTCTACTGCGCGGTCATCGTCAAGCGCGTCGACGCGCAGACACGGGCCAAGACAAGCATCAACGAACTGCTGCGAAGCTGAAGGAACGCCAATGAGTAGCGGCAACATGGAGCGCGTGCTGCGGCTGATGTCGGAGAAGGGCGCATCGGACGTGTACTTGTCGGCAAGCTCGCCGATCCTGATCAAGATCAACGGCCAGCTGCTGCAGCTCTCCGACCAGCCCTTGACGCACACCCAGCCGCGCCAGCTGCTGGCCGAGTTGCTGACGCCGAGCCAGCTCGAAGAGCTCGAGGACACCGGCGAGCTCAACGTCGGCGTCGGCCTGTCGGGCGTCGGCAGCTTTCGTCTTTCCGGCTTCAAGCAGCGCGGCACGATCGCCGCGGTCTTTCGCTGCATTCCGTTCGAGATCCCAACGCTCGAGAGTCTCAACGTCCCATCGATCCTCAGCACCCTGGTGCTCGAAAAGCGCGGCCTCATCCTGATGGTGGGCGCGACCGGTGCCGGCAAGAGCACGACCTTGGCGTCGATGCTCGAGCAACGCAACCAGCAGATGGCCGGCCACATCCTGACGATCGAGGATCCGATCGAGTTCCTCTTCAACAACAAGAAGTCGGTGGTCAACCAGCGCGAGGTCGGCCGCGACACCCAAACCTTGCAGATCGGCCTGAAGACAGCTCTGCGCCAGGCGCCGGATCTCATCATGATCGGCGAGATCCGCGATCGCGAAACGATGACGGCGGCGATCTCGTACGCGCTCTCGGGCCACCTCGTGCTGTCGAAGCTGCACGCCAACAACAGCTATCACGCGCTCGGCCGGATACTGTCTTTCTACGCGCCCGAAGCGCGCCCGGCGCTGCTCGCCGACCTCGCTGCCGGCTTGCGCGCCATCGTCTCGCAACGACTCGTGCGCAGCGTCGCCGGCGGCCGCATGCCGGCGGTCGAGGTGCTGTTGAACACGAAGCTGATCCAGGAGCTGATCGAGCGCGGCGATTTCGGCGGCATCAAGGAGGCGATGGAGAAATCGCTCGCCGAAGGCTCGCAGACCTTCGAACAGGATCTTGCCCGGATGATCAACACCAACATCATCACGCGCGACGAAGGGCTGGCCTATGCCGACTCGCCGACGAACCTGATGTGGCGGCTGTCGAACGACATGTCGCCGGTGTCGCGGATCGTCCCGAAGAAGGAAGACAACGACGATCAGCCGAGCTTCACCGAGATCACGATCGACGTTCGGCCCGAGGAAGTGACAAGCATCTCGCCCAACGTTCGCCGGTTCTGAGGCCGCGTCTCGCCAGCGACGACGCTGTGCCCATGACGCTGGTCGAGCTCGTGCAGGCGCAGAGCGCCCGCCTGAAACAGGCCGGCGTCTCGTTCGGTCACGGCACGCTCAACGCCTTCGACGAGGCCGCGTGGCTCGTCACCTGGGCGCTCGGGCTGCCCCTCGACGCGCTCGAGACGCGCGGCGCGCGCGACGTCTCGGCCGACGACGCGACTCGGGCCGAAGCCCTGGTCG
>JALYSL010000361.1 GCA_030854825.1 Pseudomonadota bacterium | reverse complement strand
CTCTTGCACAATGCGGGCGGCAGCGCGACGGGCGCGACCGAGACGCGAGGATCCTTTGCAGATGGCAGCGACACCGCAGACCGATCGAGCCGCCCTGCGCAAGAAACTGGTCGTCGCGCGCCAGGCGCTGCCTGACCGGCTCGAGCGCGCCGTCCAGCTGCAGAGCGTCCTGCGCGTCTGGCTGGTCGGGCGGCGCGAGACATCGATCGGCGCCTACTGGCCGATCAAGGGCGAATTCGATCCTCTGCCGGCGCTCTATCGCTGGACCGAAGGCGATGCCGACGGCGAGATGCGCCGGATCGGCTTGCCGGTCGCCGACCGAGCCACCTCTTCATTGCGATTTCGTGTCTGGTACCCGGGTTGCGAGATGGAGCTCGACGCCTACGACATCCCCAAGCCGAAAGACACCGACGAGTTCCTGCCGCAGATGCTCGTGGTGCCATGCCTCGGCTTCGGCCCGGGCGGCGTGCGACTCGGCTATGGCGGCGGCTTCTTCGATCGCACGCTCAATGCACTGAAGCCGCGGCCGTTCACGGTGGGCGTCAGCTACACGCACGGCTTTCTGCCGTTCCTGCGCACGTCGCCCGAAGACCTGCCGCTCGACGCCATGCTGACCGAAGACGGCGTGATGTGGCAGCGGCCCTGAGGCGCCGCCGCTCTCAGCGGGCGAGCCGGCGGCAGATCTCGAGCGCGAGCGCCGACTGGTTGAGCGTGTAGAAGTGCAGGCCCGGCGCGCCGCCTTCGACGAGGCGCCGGCAGAGCCGCTCGACGACGTCGAGCCCGAAGGCGCGGATCGATGCCGCGTCGTCCATGAAGCCTTCCATCTTCAGCGCCACCCAGCGTGGAATCTCGATGCCGTCGCGGGCCGCGAACTGGGCGATCTTGGCGAAGTTGTGGAACGGCATGACGCCGGGAACGATGGGCACCTCGACGCCGAGCGCACGCACCTCGTCGACGAAATGGAAATAGGCGTCGGGGTTGAAGAAGAACTGAGTGATCGCCGAATCGGCGCCGGCCTTCACCTTGGCCGCGAAATGCTGCAGGTCGCGCTTGGCGTAGCGCTGCTGCGGGTGGTATTCGGGGTAGGCGGCGACCTCGATGAACCAGTCGCTTCCTTCCTTCTCGCGGATGAATGCGATGAGCTCGCTGGCATAGCGGAACTCGCCGGCCGTCGCCGTGCCGCTCGGCAGATCGCCGCGCAAGGCGACGAGGCGGCGAATGTTTTGTTGCCGATAGGTGTCGAGTGTGAGCGCGATGCCTTCTCGGGTCGAGCCGATGCACGAAATATGCGGCGCCGCCTCCTGGCCGAGCGCGGCGATGTCGACCACGGTGGCCAGCGTCTTGTCGCGCGTCGCGCCGCCGGCGCCGTAAGTGACGCTGAAGAATTCCGGCGCCGCCGCGGCGAGGTCCTGCACCACCGTCTTCAGCTTCTCGCTGCCGACGGACGTGTTGGGCGGAAAGAACTCGAAGCTCACCGGCACGGGCAGATGCAGTGAGGTCATGGCGCTGCTCCGATGCTGCCCTCGCGCGAAGCGCGAAGGAAGAACTCGCGATTGCCGTCGCCGCCGTCGATGGCGCTCGGGAACCAGTCGCGCACGGCCAGCCCGTTATGCGCGCAGGCCTTGCGCAGCTTGGCTTCGACGTGGCCGTAGGCTGCCTTCGACTTGACGAGGCCGCCCTTGCCGATGTCGACGCGTTGCAATTCGAACTGCGGCTTGACGAGTAACAGCAGGTCACCGCTCATCAGCAGCACGAGAGCTGGCAGGACGAGCGCGAGCGAGATGAACGACAGGTCGCCGACGATCAGATCGAAGTTCGCGAGCGGCAACTGCGCCGCCTCGAGGTGGCGCGCGTTGACGCCTTCGAGCACGGTGACGCGATCATCGGCAGCGATGCGCGCGTGAACCTGGCCGTGGCCGACCTCGACGCCGACGACCCGCGCCGCGCCGAGCTGCAGCAGCACGTCGGTGAAGCCGCCGGTGCCCTGGCCGATGTCGAGGCAGACCTTGCCGTTCACGTCGATGCCGGCATGCGCGATCGCGGCCTCGAGCTTCAAGCCGCCGCGCGAGACGAAGCGCAGCTCTGCGTCGTCGGTGATCTCGACCTCGCAATCACTGGGCAGGTCTTCGCCGGCCTTCCTGGTCACCGACCAGCCGGCCGGCGCCAGCCAGCGGACGGCGCCGCTCGCGATCATCCGCTGCGCGGCCGAGCGCGTCGGCGCCAGACCGCGCTGCGTCACGAGCTGATCGGCGCGCATCGGAGCGTCAACGACCAGACGATGACAAGCGTCGATCAATAGCGATAGGTGTCGGGCTTGTACGGCCCTTCCTTCTTCACGCCGATATACGCCGCTTGTTCGTCGGTCAGCTCGGTCAGCATCGCGCCGACCTTCTTCAGGTGCAGGCGGGCGACCTTCTCGTCGAGGTGCTTGGGCAACACGTAGACCTGGCCGACCTGATAGTGATCCTTGCGCGTGAAGAGCTCGATTTGCGCGATCGTCTGGTTGGCGAAGCTCGAGCTCATCACGAAGCTCGGGTGGCCCGTGCCGCAGCCGAGATTCACGAGCCGGCCTTTGGCCAGCAGGATGATCTTCTTGCCGTCCGGGAAGATCACGTGATCGACCTGCGGCTTGATCTCTTCCCACGCGCAGTTCTTCTCGAGCGAGGCGATGTCGATCTCGTTGTCGAAGTGGCCGATGTTGCAGACGATCGCCTGATCCTTCATCGCTGCCATATGCTCGTGGCGGATCACGCTCTTGTTGCCGGTGGTGGTGACGAAGATGTCGGCCTTGTCGGCGGCGTACTCCACGGTCACGACCTTGTAGCCTTCCATCGCCGCCTGCAGGGCGTTGATCGGGTCGATCTCGGTGACCCAGACCTGCGCGCTCAGGGCCCGCAGCGCCTGTGCCGAGCCCTTGCCGACGTCGCCGTAACCGGCCACGCAGGCGACTTTGCCGGCGATCATCACGTCGGTGGCGCGCTTGATGCCGTCGACCAGCGATTCACGGCAGCCGTAGAGGTTGTCGAACTTGCTCTTGGTGACGGAGTCGTTGACGTTGATGGCGCGAAACAGCAGCGTGCCCTTGGCGCTCATTTCCTTCAGGCGGTGCACGCCGGTGGTCGTCTCTTCGGTCACACCGATGATCTCGGCGCTCTTGCGGCTGTACCAGGTCGGGTCTTCGGCGAGCTTGGCCTTGATGCTGGCGTAGAGGCAGGTCTCTTCTTCGCTCGTCGGCTCGGCGATGACGCCCTGGTCCTTCTCGGCACGCTTGCCGAGGTGCATCAGCAAGGTCGCGTCGCCGCCGTCGTCGAGGATCATGTTCGGGCCTTCGCCGTTCGATCCCGCAGCGCCGGTGGCGCTGCCCTTCGAGCCCTCGCCGAACTCGAAGATGCGGTGCGTGTAGTCCCAGTAGTCGGTCAACGACTCGCCCTTGTAGGCGAACACCGGTGTGCCCTGCGCGGCGAGCGCGGCAGCGGCGTGGTCCTGCGTCGAGAAGATGTTGCACGAGGCCCAGCGCACGTCGGCGCCGAGCGCCTGCAAGGTCTCGACCAGCACGGCGGTCTGGATCGTCATGTGCAGGCTGCCGGCGATGCGCGCACCCTTCAGCGGTTGGGTCTTGGCGAACTCCTCGCGGATCGACATGAGGCCGGGCATCTCGGTCTCGGCGATCCTGATTTCTTTCCTGCCCCAGTCGGCGAGCTTAATGTCGGCGACGACGTGAGAGGCGGCAGCGTGAGGCTTCAATACGGCGTTCATTCGAAAACTCCAAAAACAGCAGCGATGGCGATGGCGAAACCCGCACGCCGGCACTACTGAAGGGAGTCTGGGCTCACCCACGAGGCCATCGTGCGGGTGAGCGCGGTTGCAAGGGACGCGGCTCGAATGTCGAGCCGCTTTGCAAGCCTTCCGAGCCTGGGGCCCGCCGCGATCGGCCGGGCCTTGCAACGCTCCTCGGAAGCCGGCAATTCTAGCGGCGTCTCGGCGGCCGTGCAGGATCCCTATCATCGATGCGTGATCCCGCCCTCCGTTCTGCCATGGGCGCGTTGCGACCCGCGGCGACTGCGCGGCGTGCAGGGCGTTCTCACCGACATCGACGACACGCTGACGACCGAGGGCGTCATTCCACTCGGGGTCGTGGCGGCGCTGGCGGCGCTGCGCGCTTC
>JALYSL010000360.1 GCA_030854825.1 Pseudomonadota bacterium | reverse complement strand
ACGGTGACGTTGCGACCGTCGGCGGCGGCGAGATTGACGCCCGAGCCGGTGTCGGTGGCGACGACGCCGGTCGCTGCCGATTGCGCGTTGATCGCCGCCACCGCGTTGGCGCGGTTGCTCGCCAACGCGCCGGCGCCGGTCGCGCCGGTGACCGAGATGGCGATGCCGTTGATGGTGTACGTCGCTGCGCCGGCGGCGGTGGCCGCGGCCGTCGAGGTTCCGGCGGGCACGCTGGTGGCGTTCGCGGTGACGACGAGGCCGGCGATGTTGGCGCTGGTGATCGCCGCGGCCTGCGCCTTGGCGTCGACGGCCACGGAGCCGAGCGAGACCGCCGCGCCGCCGCCGAGCGTGACTGTCAGGGGCTGCGGCGTGTTGTTGGCCGTGCCGATTCCCTGGCTGGTCAGGTTGAAGCCCTGGTAGGCACCGAGGGCGCTGGCCCGGGCACTGGCGATCGAAGAGACGGTGATCGTCTGCCCCGAGTTCGCGCCGACCTGGAACTGCTGCGCCGTGAACGAGCCGTCGAGCAGGTTGATGCCGTTGAACTGTGTCTGCGTCGAGACTCGGTCGATTTCAGCGGCCAGCTGGCCGACTTCCTGTTGCAACGCGGCCCGGTCGGAGGCGCTGTTGGTCGCGTTGGCCGACTGCACCGCCAGCTCGCGCATCCGTTGCAGGTTGTCGGTGACCGACGACAGCGCGCCGTCGGCGACCTGCGCCAGCGAGATACCGTCGTTGGCGTTGCGCGCTGCCTGGTTCAGGCCGTTGATCTGCGCCGTCATGCGGCTCGAGATTGCCAGACCGGCGGCGTCGTCCTTGGCGCTGTTGATGCGCAGGCCCGATGAAAGACGCTGGATCGCTGTCGCCAGATCGTTCTGCGTCTTGTCGGTGTTGTACTGCGCCGTCAGCGAGGCGATGTTCGTGTTGATCGTCTGCATGGAAGCTCTCCGTTGCCTTGCGGTGCGGACCCGAAGGGCCGATGCGGCAATTCTGAAGAGCCTTGTCCGTGACCAAGGGCTCGATAAGCGCAGGAATCGCGGCGCATTTCGATGCCGCCAAACGGCAAAGGGCCGAACCCGGCACTGCCGGGTCGGCCCTTTTTCAGGATGTCGAATCGACGGGCGTCGTCGGCCGTCGACCGTGCCGCGTGCTCTTACTGGAGAAGCTTGAGCACTTGCTGCGGCATCTGGTTGGCTTGCGCCACCATCGCCGTGCCGGCTTGCTGCAGCACCTGGGCACGCGACAGGTTCGCCGTTTCCGCGGCGAAGTCGGTGTCCTGGATGCGGCTGCGAGCGGCCGTCACGTTCTGGCTCGAGTTCTGCAGGTTCGAGACCGTCGACGTGAATCGATTCTGGATCGCACCGAGCGAAGCACGACTGGAGTCGATCGTCTGCAGCGCAGCGTCGATCGATGAGAGCGCCGCGTTCGCGCCGGCCACCGACGACACGTCGAGGCCCGCCACCGCTGTACCGGTTGCTGCGATGGCCGTGGTGTTGGCGAACGCGCCGGCGAAGACGACGTTGCCCGAAATGCCGCTCGGCGCCGAGTAGCCGAGGTTGATCGTCGCACCGGTGGTGGCGGCGGGCGCCAGGCCGTAGTCGGCGATCGTCGCTGCGGTCGCGGTGCCGACGGCGAAGGCCACCGTGATGTTTCGACCGTCGGCAGCGGCCAGGCTGACGCCCGAACCGGTGTCGCTGGCGACCACGCCTGTCGCCGACGACTGCGCATTCAGCGCCGCCACGGTGTTGGCTCGGTTCGTCGCCGCATTGCCGACGGCATTGTTGACGTTGATGGCAAGACCGTTGACGGTGATGATCGAGGTGCCGTTGGCCGTTCCCGTCAGTGCCTGCACGCCGGCCGCCACCGCCGTGGCATTGGCCGTGGCCGTAAAGCCGGCGACGCCCGACGCGTTGACCGCCGAGACGATCGCCTTGGCGTCCGTCGCGATCGTGCCGAGCGACGTCGGCACGCCACCGATCGTCACCGTCGTGGCCGTCAACACGTTGCTGGCCACACCGATCGACTGGTTGGTCAGGCTGTAGCCCTGGTACTGGCCGAGAGCACTCGAGCGGGCGCTGGCGATCGAGGCGACCGTGATCGTCTGGCCGGCGTTGGCGCCGACCTGGAACGCCTTGGCGGTGAACGAGCCGTCGAGCAGGTTGATGCCGTTGAACTGCGTCTGCGTCGCGACGCGGTCGATTTCCGACTGCAACTGCGAGACTTCGAGTTGCAGCGAAGCGCGGTCGGACGCCGAGTTCGTCGCGTTGGCCGACTGCACCGCCAGCTGGCGGATGCGCTGCAGGTTGTCGCTGACGGCCGAGAGGGCGCCGTCGGCGGTCTGCGCCAGCGAGATGCCGTCGTTGGCGTTGCGCGCTGCCTGGTTGAGCCCGTTGACCTGGGCGGTCATGCGGTCGGAGATGGCGAGGCCGGCGGCATCGTCGGCGGCGCTGTTGATGCGCAGGCCCGACGACAGACGCGTGATCGCCGAGGTCAGCGCGTTGGCCGACTTGGAGACGTTGTTCTGCGCCGTCAGCGACGAGATGTTGGTATTGATCGACAACATGAAAATAACTCCTGAGGTTGAAGAAACTCGGCACAAGCGCCGTCATTGCCAGAGCGAAAGCACAAGCCTTGCGGCTTTCGTCTTCGCTTCGAGCAGCCGGCGGCGGTGAGCCACCGGCCTGCTGCGCCCGGCGTTCGTCTTCCTCTGCTCTCGCACGAGGCTTGCGCCCCTGCGAAATCTTCGGCCTCTGACTCCGGACCCCGGATCGGATTGCTCCTTCCCGTTGCTGGGGTTATCGGTGAACACTTTTCGCAACTTGAGTGCGACGGCTCCAAAAATTTGCGTCTTTGCGTTTGCGCTTCGGTGCCCGAACTCCGGCTTATCGACCGCACCGAACGACGCTGTAGCGCGGGTTCTTTTCGTTGCATGTGCGGATCGAGGCAAGATGCGCCGCGCCGCTCTTTTTCGCCACGCTCCGTGCCGCTCCTTCGATGCATCGGTTCATGACTTCCATCACGACCGGAGCGACGCAGTAAGAACTTGCCTGACAAGGCGCACAGAAGAAGCTGGACTCAAGCGACCGAGATGACCTGATGGTCGCCCGCATCTCGAGTCTTCAGAATTCATTCCATCGCAAGGCAGAGACCTTGTACGGAAGCAACTGAAAGATCACCGGAGTCCCTGAACATGAATGCCGACCAAATCCTCAACGAAATTCGCGAAGCCAACCTGTCCTACCTGATGCTGGCGCAAAGCCTGATCAGAACGGATCGCGACCAGGCTCTGTACCGCCTGGGCATCAGCGAAGAGAGTGCGTCGCTGATCGCGTTGCTGACGCCGGCGCAGATGATGAAGATCGCCGCCGGCAACACCCTGCTGTGCCGCTTCCGCATGGACGACGACATGGTCTGGGGCCTTCTCACCAACCACGGCAAGAGCGCCGCCAACGACAGCACCAACCGCCTGCATGCCTCGATCCTGATGGCCGGCCGCCATCAAGAGGCCGCTTGAAGAATCGTTGACCCCCACGCTTGTCGCTTCGCGCCTGCGCTGCCCCCGAGAGGGTGGCTCGGGCCTTGGGGCGGCCCGGCGGCTCTCGCGTCTGAACGGAATAAATCATGCGTCAAAAAAGCATCCTCACCGAAGCCAAGCAAATTGGCCGCGCCGTCGCGCTGATCCATCTCGGCGCCCGGTTGCAGGTTCTCGAATCGGAAACCGATCTTTCCTACGAGCGGCTCCTCAGGCTCTACAAGGAAGTGGCCGGCAAGTCGCCGAGCAAGGGCCAGCTGCCTTTTTCCACCGACTGGTTCATGACCTGGCAGCCGAACATCCACGCCTCGCTCTTCCTCAACATCCACGAGTACCTGAACAAGGTCTCGGAGATGGACGAGATCGACGCCGTCATCAAGGCCTACCAGCTCTACCAGGAGCAGACGACGGCGCAGAACCTAGAGCCGCTGCTCTCCGTGACGCGCGCCTGGCGTCTGGTCAAGTTCGTCGACAACGGCATGCTGACGATGACGAAATGTTCGAAGTGCGGCGGCCAGTTCATCACTCACCCGCACGAGATCGCCAAGCACTACGAGTGCGGCCTGTGCAGCCCGCCGGCGCGCGCCGACAAGGGCAAGGCGCTCGGCTCGATCCGCATGCACTGAATTCGCTAAAGGTTCGACGGATCCTGTCGAAGAACAGGGTTCTCTGGTTTTCTTGCTTGTCTCCTCCAGCACATTCTGTGCTTTGAATACGGGTCCTTCGGGGCCCGTCTTTTTTTGTGCGCGGCCTTTCTTGTAAGCCGAGATTCCGGCGCTGTTGCGGCGATCGGCCCGACGCTCGGCGCCGCACACTCAAGTGACCCGGGGCAGCGCCGATATATGGCACGGCCCCGCATGCATCGGCAGCGGGCGCGCACCCGGATTCAAATCACCATGGTTGTCCTGATCGGCTACGGCGTCGCACTAGGCTGCATCTTCGGAGCCTTCATCCTGCACGGCGGCAACATCGGCGTGATCATCCACGCCCTGCCGACCGAGCTGATGGCGATCCTCGGTGGCTCGCTCGGCGCGTTCGCCGTCAACAACCAGCCGAAGGTTCTCAAGGCCACGCTGGCGGCGATTCCCGGCGTCCTGAAAGGCTCCAAGTATTCCAAGGCGCGCTACATGGAGCTCATGGCGCTGCTCTACGACATCCTGCAGAAGGCGCGCAAGGAAGGCCTGATGGCGATCGAGAAAGACGTCGAAGATCCTGCGTCGTCGACGATCTTTCAGAAGTACGCCGTCGTCGGCTCCGACCATCATGTCGTCGAGTTCATCACCGACTACCTGCGCATGATGGTCTCGGGCAACCTCAACTCGCACGAGATCGAAAGCCTGATGGACAGCGAGATCGAGACCCATCACAACGAGGCGCACGGCCCGGTCAACGCGCTGGCCCGGCTGGCCGGCGCCTTGCCGGCCTTCGGCATCGTCGCGGCGGTGCTCGGCGTCGTCAACACGATGGGCTCGGTCGGCCAGCCGCCGGCGGTGCTCGGCGGGATGATCGGCTCGGCGCTGGTTGGTACGTTCCTCGGCATTCTGCTGGCCTATGCGGTGGTCGAGCCGCTCGGTGGCCTGATCGAACAGAAGGTCGACGAGGGCTCGAAGGAATTGCAGTGCATCAAGACGACGCTGCTTGCCAGCATGCAGGGCTACGCGCCGCAAGTAGCGGTGGAGTTCGGGCGCAAGGTTCTGTATTCGAAGGATCGGCCGACGTTCTCGGAGCTCGAAGGGCATGTGAAGGGGAAGAAGGCGTGATGCCTCGTTTTTCGGGGCGAGATCAGGCCGCCGAGGCGCTCTATTGCGCTCATGTCCCCCGAAGGCAGCTTGCGGCTGCCTTCTCCTCCTTTACCTCGCTCCATAGAACGCCTCACCGTCGTGATCGGGTAGCGCTGTCGCCCTGCGACGGTCTGACGATCGCCTCGGCCCGCGAGGCACTGGAGAACTGAAATGGCCGGCGACTCCAAGAAGCTTCAACCGATCATCATCAAGCGCATCCGCAAGGGCGGCCACGCGAAGCATGGCGGCGCCTGGAAGATCGCCTATGCCGACTTCGTGACGGCGATGATGGCGTTCTTCCTGCTCATGTGGCTGCTCGGCTCGACGACCGAAGGCGACAAGAAGGGCATCGCCGACTTCTTCAACGCGCCGCTGAAGGTGTCGTTGATGGGCGGCACCGGTTCGGGCGATTCGTCGTCGGTGGTGCATGGCGGTGGCGCCGACCTGTCGCGCTCGACGGGCCAGGTCAAGGACGGCGACGTGCCGGCCAAGCGCAAGCTGCTCAACCTGAAAGCATTGCAGGCCGAGCAGAAGCGGGCAGAGCTGGCGCGCCTGGAAGCGCTGAAGAACAAGGTCGAGGAGGCGCTCGCGGCGAGCCCGAAGCTGGAGGCGATGAAGTCGCAGATCCGTCTCGACATGACGCGCGACGGCCTGCGCATCCAGATTACCGACGAGCAGAACCGGCCGATGTTCGACAGCGGCAGCGCCATCGTCAAGCCTTATATGCGCGAGCTCCTGCGCGAGATCGGCCACGTGCTGTCCGACGTGCCGAACCACATCACGCTCGA
This sequence comes from Pseudomonadota bacterium, assembly GCA_030854825.1. The sequence continues at coordinate 981 of JALYSL010000360.1, read as the reverse complement.
AGGCCACACCGACGCGCAGCCGTTTTCCGGAGGCGAGCGCGGCTACAGCAACTGGGAGCTGTCGAGCGACCGGGCCAACGCGTCGCGGCGCGAGATCGTCGCCGGCGGGCTGCCCGACGACCGGATGCTGCTGGTCCAGGGCATGGCCTCGAGCAAACTGTTCGTTCCCGGGGATCCGCAAAGCCCTCTCAACCGGCGCATCAGCATCATCGTCATGAACCGGGAGGCCGAGGATCGCCTGCTGAAGCTCTCGCCCGATCTGGGCGAAGCCGATCTGGCGGCGGCAACCGAGGCGGCCCTGGCGAGCCCGGCGGCGCCGTTGCCGCGGCTGCGTCCGGAGCGCTAGCAGGCGGCCGCACCATGCGTTTTCTCATCGTCGACGACTTCTCGACCATGCGCCGTGTCCTGCGCGGCCTGCTGCGCGAGATGAAGATCGATGCGGTCGACGAAGCCGCCGACGGCGTCGCCGCACTCGAGAAGCTGCGCGGCTCGGAGTTCGATTTCGTCATCACCGACATCGGCATGCCGACAATGAACGGCTTCGAGTTGCTGTCGGCGATCAAGAAGGACGAACGGCTGCGCCACCTGCCAGTGCTCATGGTCACCGCCGAGGCGAAGAAGGACGACATCGTTCGCTGCACCCAGGACGGTGCGGCCGGCTACATCGTCAAGCCGTTCACGCGGGCCATTCTGGAAGGCAAGCTGCGCCGCGCCGCGCCGCGCCTCTTTCCGGCGGAATAAACAAAAACGCGGCCCAAAGGCCGCGTTCACGCTGCGCAGGCGAATGCCTTACGCCGGCAGCAGCACCTTGTCGACGACGTGGATCACGCCGTTCGACTGGATGACATCGGGAATCGTCACCCGGGCGGTGCCGCCCTTTTCGTCGGTCAGCATGATCGTGTTGCCGCTTTTGGTGGCCGTGAGCATGCCGCCCGATACGGTCGTGAGCATCGCCTTGCCGCCGCCCGCGTCGATCGCCTT
>JALYSL010000352.1 GCA_030854825.1 Pseudomonadota bacterium | reverse complement strand
TCCTTGGCCTTGTGCGCGCCGTGCAGCAGCAGCGGCGGCAGGAAGCGCATGCCGCAAAGCGCCGCGGTCTGCTCGTAGGGTGGCATGAAGGCGTCGAAGAAGTAGCGGTTATAGCTATCGGGGCGGTACGAATCCTCGGGGCCACCGGTGGTGGCGACGAGCCAGAGATCCTTGCCACGCAGGGCGGTGCCGCCGGGCCCGTAAGCCCAGCCAAAGGCAAGCACTTCGTCGACCCACAGCTTTAGCAAGGGCGGCATGCCGTACCAGTGGATCGGCTGTTGCCAGATGACGAGCTTGGCTGCCGCCAGGGCCGCCTGCTCGACGGCAATGTCGACCAGATAGTCGGGGTAGAGCGCGTACAGGTCCCGAACCTCGATGCGACCGCCCGTGTTCGTCGATTGCAATTTGCGCGCCTCTTCAATGAGGCGGCGATTGACGCGCGACTGCTCGAGCTCAGGGTGAGCGGCGAGGACCAGGATCTCGGCGCCGGCCGGAGCCGCCGGCGCTGCGGCGCCGGGCAAAGCGGCCGACGGGGCGACGGAAGGAAGGACGAGAGACTTGGCCATTCGGGCCCTCGCTGGTAAGTGGGGATGGCGCGCCCGCGCCGGGCGCCGCTAACATAACCGCAAATCAGAAAACGGAGGCCGCATGCCGGTGATCGTGGTCGCCAATCCCAAGGGCGGCGTCGGCAAGACGACGCTCTCGACCAATCTGGCGGGCTATCTTGCCTCGCGCGGCCGCGCCGTGATGCTGGGCGACGTCGACCGCCAGCAGTCGTCGCGCACTTGGCTCGACCATCGCCCCGCCGGGTTGCCGAAGATCAGCGCCTGGGAGACGGCGCAGGGCGACGTCGTCCGGCCACCCAAGGGCACCACCCACGTCGTGCTCGACACCCCCGCCGGCCTGCACGGCAAGCGTCTCGACGAGGTGATGAAGCTGGCCGACAAGGTGCTCATTCCCTTGCAGCCGAGCATCTTCGACATCAACGCCACGCACGAATTCATCGAGCAGTTGCTCGCGCACCGGCGCAGCGCGCAGGTGCAGCTCGGGGTCGTCGGCACGCGCACCCGCGAAGGCACGATCGCCACGGACCAGCTTCGTCATTTTCTGGAATCGGTCCGCGTGCCGCTGCTCGGGTTCCTGCGCGACACCCAGAACTACGTGCACCTGGCGGCGCATGGCCTGACGCTCTGGGACGTGTCTTCGGTGCGCTTCGAGCGCGATCGCGAGCAGTGGGAGCCCATCATCGTCTGGGCCAATTGAGATGAACGTCTTCGCGACGATCGCCGGGCTCGAGGACAAGGTCGGCGAAGAGCTCGGCGTCAGCGAGTGGATCGAGGTGACGCAGGAGCGGATCCAGCGGTTCGCCGATGCCACCGGCGATCACCAATGGATTCACCTCGACCAGGAGCGGGCGAAGGCGGGGCCGTTCGGCACGACGATCGCGCATGGCTTTTTGACCCTCTCGCTATTGCCGGAGATGAGCGCCCAGGCGTTTGCCGTGAGCGACACGCGCATGGGCGTCAACTACGGCCTCAACCGGGTCCGTTTTCCGGCGCCGGTACCGAGCGGCAGTCGCCTGCGCGGCCGCTTCAAGCTGCTGAAATTCGAACCGATCGAAGGTGGCGCACAGATGACTGCCGAAGTGAAGATGGAACGCGAGGGCTCCGACAAGCCGGTCTGCATTGCCGAGTCGGTGTCGCGGCGCTTTCGATGACATGAAACCCCCACGCTCACTTCGTTCACTGCCCCCCGAAGGCGCGGCAGCGCCCTTGGGGAGGCCCGGCGGGCGTTGCAACTTTGTACTGGTGGTCCGATGAAAGTCCTGCTGATCGATGACCACCCGCTGATCCTCACGGCGCTGCAGAACGTTATCCAGGGAATCGGCACGCACGTCTCGGTGGTGGGTGTGGCCGGCGCGCGCGCGGCACGCGAGGCGCTGCTCGCCGATCCGGGCTTCGACCTCGTGCTGCTCGATCTGCGCCTCGGCGACGCCGACGGCTTCGAAGTGCTCACCGAGCTGCGCGCCACGTATCCGGCCGTGCCGGTCGTGGTCGTCTCGGCCTCGGACCGCAGCGCCGACGTCATTCGCGCCATCGACCTCGGTGCCATGGGCTTCGTGCCCAAGCGCGCGAGCAACGAGACGCTTCAGGAGGCGCTGCACGTCGTCATGCAGGGCGGCATCTACGTGCCGCAGATGACGATGCGCGATGGCGGCGAAGAAGCGCCGGCCGAAGGCCAAAGCAGCCCCCATGCGCACGGCACCGCGCCGGCCACGCCTCGCGCCGCGCTGGCCGCGTTCAAGCTGACGCCGCGCCAGACCGACGTGCTCGGCCTGCTGCTGCGTGGCCAGTCGAACAAGCTGATCGCGCGCGAGCTCAAGCTTTCGGTCGAGACCGTCAAGGATCACGTCGCCGCGGTGCTGCGCGCGCTCGGCGTCAACTCGCGCACGCAGGCCGTGCTGGCGGTCAGCCAGATGCCGGGTCAGGGCGGCATCGCGCCATGGCCGCCGCGCGCCTCGCCGTAGGAACAGCGGCGGTGGAGGAGCCGCGCGAGCTGCCGCTCGACGAATTCTTGCTGCTGCGCGACCAGGTTCGCGGCGCCTTTGCCTTCAATCGCACCTCGCTCGCCGGGCACTTCGTCGGCGCGTTCTCGATCGAGCTGATCTTTGCCCACGCGGCGCCGCCGATGCTTCGCCTCGCCTGGGGCCTGTTGTTCGCCGTGGTCTGGCTCGTTCGCGTCGGCTTGGCGATCCGCTTCGCCCACAACGAGCCGACCACGACGGCCGGCCTGCTGACGCGGCTGCGCGTCTGGCAGTCGGGCGTGCTCGTTTCCGGCGCCTTGTGGGGCGCCGCGGCATGGCTGTTTTACAGCTACGGTGGTGCGCCCAGCCAGATCGCCCTGGTGCTCGTCGTCTACACCTTCTGCGTCGCTTCGGTGCCCATCCTGGCGCCGCAGTTCGGGTTGTTCGTGGTGTTCGTGCTGTGCATCTTCGTGCCGGCCATTGCCGCTGTGGTCGTACAGCAGGCCGACCTCGGCTGGCAGCTCGCGGTCCTGATGGCCGTCGCCATGGGCATGATCATGATCCTCGGGCGCGACTACCGCGGCTCGTTCGACAGCAACATCACCCTGAAGCTGCGCACCGAGGCTCTGGCGGTTCAACTGCGCGCCGAAAAGGGCATCGCGGAAGAAGCGCGCCAGGAGGCCGAGGTGGCGAACCGGGCCAAGACGCAGTTCTTCACGGCCGCCAGTCACGATCTGCGCCAGCCGTTGCACGCGATGGGCCTGTTCGCCGAAGCGCTGCGCCAGCGGGTGCACGAGCCGGAAGTGGCCCAGCTCGTCAACAGCATCAACGAATCAGTCGATGCGCTCGAGGGCCTTTTTTCCGAGCTGCTCGACATCACCCGCATCGACAGCGGTGGCGTCGAGGTCAACCCGGAAAGCTTCGAGGTCTCCGACATCTTCAGAAAACTGCGCCTGCATTTCGAGCCGGCAGCGTTCGAGAAGGGCCTCGCCCTGCGATTTCGCGGCGGCCGCTACGCGGTGCTGGCCGACCCGTTGCTGGTCGAGCGCATTCTGCGCAACCTGGTCTCGAACGCGATCCGCTACACGAGCGACGGCTCGATACTCGTCAGCGCACGCCGGCAAGGCGGACGCGTCTTCCTGCAGGTCTGGGACACCGGGCCGGGCATTCGTGAGGATGAGCGGGTCCGCGTCTTCGAAGAGTTCTACCAGTTGCCGGGCACCGCGGCCGCGGCCACTGGCGAACAGAAGAAGGGCCTCGGGCTCGGCCTGGCCATCGTCAAGCGCCTTGCCGCGCTGATGGCCGCGCCGGTGTCGCTGCGCTCGGTGATGGGCCACGGCTCGGTCTTCGGCGTCGAGCTGCCCCTCGGCAAGGCGCCGCGTGCCGGAGTGCGCTCGGTACCCGGCAAGGCGCCGATCGGCATCACGCTCGCTGACCGACTCATCGTCGTCGTCGAAGACGAGCCGGCAGTCCGCGAA
>JALYSL010000323.1 GCA_030854825.1 Pseudomonadota bacterium | reverse complement strand
GCCCTGGCGGGCGCAGCGGCCGCTGCCGCGTGGCCGGCCGGCGTGACGGCGCAGGGCCGGCCGATCCATTTCATCGTGCCCTACCCGGCCGGCGGCCCGCTCGACATCCTCGCCCGCGCCCTGGCCGAGAAGGTGAAAGACAGCCTGGGCGTCATCGTCGTCGAGAACAAGCCCGGCGCCGGCGGCAACATCGGCGCCGACTTCGTCGCCAAGGCCGCGCCCGACGGCACGACCATCGTCATGGGCGCGGTCGCCACGCACGCGATCAACCCGTGGCTGTACGCGAAGCTGCCGTACGACCCGATCCGTGACTTCACGCCGATCACCGGGGTCGCACGCGTGCCCAACGTGCTGGTGATGACGCCCGAGACGGCGTCGCGCCTGGGCATCGACAGCGTCGCCGACCTGGTCGCGTACGCGAAGAAGAACCCGGGCAAGCTGAACTACGGCTCGGGCGGCAACGGCAGCGCCGGCCACCTCGCCGGCGAGATGTTCAAGGCCGAGGCTGGCGTTTACATGGTCCACATTCCCTATGCCGGAGGCAACCCGGCGCAGTTGGCGCTGCTCTCCGGCCAGGTCGACCTCACCTTCGACAACCTTGCATCGGCGGCGGCCAACATCAAGGCCGGCAAGCTGAAGGCACTTGCGGTGACGACCGCACAGCGCTCGAGCGCCATGCCCGACGTGCCGACCATCGCCGAGGCCGGCAAGTCGGTCGGCCTGGCGAAGTTCGACATCGACACCTGGTTCGGCATCTTCGCGCCGGCCCATCTGCCTGCGGCGACGACGACGCGGCTGAACAAGGCCTTCGTCGATGCCATCGAATCGAGCGAGATCCGGGCCCGGCTCGCCGCCTTCTTCGCCGAGCCGATGCCGATGTCGCCGGAGCGCTTCGGCGCCTTCGTCAAGACCGAGCTCGCAAAATACCAGCGGGTCGTCAAGGCGTCGGGCGCACGGATCGAATGAACGAAGGCGCCAACCGGCTTTGCTAGACTCATGGGCTTTGCCCTTCCGCTTCGCAGTGGCCCGCTTCCAGCACATCATTCGCAGACATGGCCTTCGCTCAAACCGATCTGCAGCTTGAAGTCGCAGTACTTCTCGTCGAGGCGTTGAACCTCGAAGTGACCCCGCAATCGATCGACCCGGCGGCGCCGCTTTATGGCGAAGGCCTCGGTCTCGATTCGATCGACATCCTCGAAGTCGCCCTGGTCGTCTCGCAGCGATATGGCTTCCAGCTGCGCTCCGACGACGAAGACAACGTGCGCATCTTCAAGTCGCTGGCCAGCCTCGCGGATCACGTCGCCGCCAACCGTCAAACCTGAGCCCCATGCGCGCCCGAACCCTCATGGTCGGGTTGGGCGGTGCGGCTTACGTGTTGGCATCGCACTGGCTGATGACGCGGGCGCCGGCGTCGGAGTGGAACGCCGTGGTCGTGGTCGGCCCGATGCTGGCGCTGCTTATGCTCTATGCCTGGCAACACCGCCAGCGCCTGCTCGGCGGCGCGGCGACGATCGGGCTGCTCGCGTTGTTTTGGCTCGGCTGGCGCGGCAGCGGCGTCGCCCCGCAGACCCTCTACGTCACGCAGCACGTCGCCATTCACGCCGCGCTGGCTGCCGTCTTCGCTGTGACGTTGCGTCCCGGCCGCGAGCCCCTGATCACCGCGTTGGCACGCCGCGTTCATGGCCGGCTCACCCCCGACATGGTCACCTACTCGCGCAAGGTCACGCTCGTCTGGGCGATCTACTTCGTGGCCATGGGCGCAACCTCCATCGCTCTCTTCGTCCTCGCACCGTTCAATCTCTGGGCGACGTTCGCCAACTTCGGAACCCCGGTGTCGATGACCTTGCTGTTCATCGGCGAGCACGTGCTGCGCTATCGCCTGCATCCGGAATTCGAACGAGCGACGCTCGGTGCCGCCCTGCGCGCCTACTCGCGCCGCGACGCCGCCCCGGTCGACACGACGCGATGAAGACCGAGCCGCTCATCGGCGCCGAGGCACCGACCGCCGTCGTCGCCTATCGCGACGGCCAGGCGATCTCACGTCTTCAGTACATCGCCGATGCGCAGGCGCTCGCAGCGCGGCTGCCGGCCGTCGGCTCGATGCTCAACCTGACGGTCGATCGCTACCTCTTCGCGGTGGGCCTGGGCGCGGCATTGCTGCGCGGGCATGCCAGCCTGCTGCCGCCGAACCACACGTTACATACGGTCGAGCGGCTGCGCGCCGCCTTTCAGTCCGTCTACGCGCTGGTCGAAAGCGATGAGGAGGGCCACGGCCTGCCCGTCGTCACCCATGCCGGCCACGTGCCGATTCCCGACACGCCGGCCGTGCCGCTCATCGCCGCCGATCGGGTCGCCGCCTACGTGCTCACCTCGGGTTCAACCGGCGATCCCGTGCCGCATGCCAAGCCCTGGCAGCTGCTGACGGCAAGCGCTCGCGCCGAATCGGCGTCGCTCGGCCGAGCCATCGGCCGCCAGACGCTGGCTGGCGTCTCGCTCGTCGCGACGGTGCCGCCGCAGCACATGTACGGCTTCGAGTCGAGCGTGTTGCTGGCGCTGCAGGGCGGCGCCGCATTCGATGCGTCGCGCCCTTTCTATCCGGCCGACATCGTCGCCGCGCTGGCGCGAGTGCCGCCGCCGCGCATGCTCGTGACGACGCCGTTCCATCTGAAGACGCTGCTCGAATCGAAGGTTTCACTACCCGAGGTCGATCTCGTCCTCTGCGCGACGGCGCCGCTGTCGCCTCAGCTCGCGGCCCGCGCCGAAAGCGCGTTCGGTGCGCCGCTGATGGAGATCTACGGGTGCACCGAAGCCGGCCAGGTGGCGTCGCGCCGGACCACCGCCGGGCCCGACTGGCGCACCTTCGACGGTCTTTCGCTGCACGGCGACGGCGATGCTGTCGTCGTCAGCGGCGGTCACGTGCCGCAGGTCACGCCGCTGGCCGACGTGCTCGAGGTGATCGATGCGCACTCGTTTCGCCTGCTCGGCCGCTCGAACGATCTCGTCAACGTCGCCGGCAAGCGCAGCTCGATCGGCCACCTCAACTTTCATCTCAACGCGATCGAGGGCGTCGTCGACGGCACGTTCTGGATGCCGCCCGACGATGCCGAGGCGCCCGGCGTGGCGCGCTTGCTCGCCTTCGTCGTCGCGCCGCACGTCGCGCCGGAACGGATCCGCAGCGCCCTGCGCGCCCGCATCGATGCCGCTTTCCTGCCGCGAAGAATTGTTCTGCTCGACGCCTTGCCGCGCGAAGCGACAGGCAAGCTCACGTCGGCGCGGCTGGCCGCCCTGGCCGCAACCCATCGCACCGGCGGCGAGGAATCGCGATGACGACGACGGCGTCCGACTCGCTCGTTCGGCGCGTCGACATCGCCGCCGATCACCCCGCCTTCGACGGCCACTTCCCCGGCCGGCCGCTGCTGCCTAGCGTCGCGCTCGTCGCCGAGGTGCTCGAGGCCGCGCTCGCGGAGCCGACGCTGGTGGCATGCATCGGCACGTCGCCGCAACTCGACGTCGTCAAGTTCCTGGCACCAGTCCGGCCAGGCGCCAGCCTCGTCATCCGGTTTCGCGTCGCGCGAGCCTTGGAATTCGTCGTCGAGGACGGCGATCACGTTGCCGCGAGCGGCAGGTTCTCCGGCGGGACCACGGCGTCTTCGTCGACACCATGAAAGGCGAGACGAAAACGGCGCCGGCCGCCGGCTGGACAGGCCAGCGCGAACGCGGCAGCCTGCCGATGCTGATCCTCATGCGCCGGGTCGCCCTGGCCGCCGGGCGGCGCGTCTCGCGCGCGCTCCTGCATCCGATCGTTCTCTATTTCGTCGTGGCGGGCGGCGACACGCGCCGCCATTCGCGGGCCTACCTCGATCGCGCTCTCGGTCGCAAGGCCGGCTGGCTCGATATCTATCGCCACCTCTTCACGTTCGCTGCGACCGTGCTCGACCGCGTCTATCTGCTGCGCGAGCAATTCGGCAGATTCGAGGTCGAAGCGAGCGGCGTCGAGACCCTCATGCAGCCGTTCGCGAACGGCGAAGGCGTGCTCGCCTGCGGCGCCCATCTCGGCAGCTTCGAGGCGCTGCGCATGATCGGCCACGACAAGGGCCTGCGCGTGGCGATGATCATGTACGAAGACAACGCCCGCCTCATCAACGACACGCTCGCCGCGATCGCGCCGAACGCCAAGCTGCACACGATCGCGCTCGGCCGCGTCGATGCCATGCTGTCGCTGCGTCGCTGGCTCGACGAAGGCGGCGTCGCCGGCATGCTCGCCGACCGAACGCTGCCCGGAAACGCGCAGCGCTCGAAAGGCGTGATCCTGCCCTTCCTCGGCACGCCTGCGCGTTTTGCCGACGGGCCGTTTCGCCTTGCCGCGATGCTTCGCCGCAAGGTCGTCTTCATGGCCGGCCTCTACCGAGGCGGCCGCCGCTACGAGCTGCGCTTCGCCGAGCTCTCCGACTTCAGCGCGGTGAGCGCCGATGGCCGCGACGCCGCGGTCCGCGAAGCGCTCACACGCTACGTCGCGACGCTGGAGTCGCTGTGCCGGGAAGCACCCTACAACTGGTTCAACTTCTACGACTTCTGGGCCGATGCCGATAGCGATGCCGAGACCCATGCCCGTACCAATTCGGGCGAGCCACGTGACGCCTGAGCCCGCATCGCGCGGCCGACGAACCGTGTTGTGCGCCTTGCCAGTGGCCCTGGCCGCGTGGCCAGGCTTCACCGTCGCCGCCTCGACCTTCGATCTCGCGCAGCTCATGGCGCTGCTCGGCCGCGTCAAGTCGGGCGAAGCGAGCTTCGTCGAAAAGCGACGCATCGAAATGCTCGACCGGACGCTGGAGTCCTCGGGCCGACTGTCGTTTCGCGCTCCCGACAGCTTCACGCGCGAGACGCTCAAGCCGCGGCGCGAGAAGCTCGAGGTCAACGGCAACGTCCTGACGATGAGCATCGGTGATCGCAGCCGCACCTTGCAGCTCGACAGCTCGCCCGAGGCCGACGTCATCATCGAGGCGATCCGCGGCACCCTCACCGGCAATCGCGACGCGCTCGAGCGCTTCTTCGCCACAACCGTTTCGGGCAGTGCCGAGCGCTGGACGCTCGATCTCGTGCCGCACGACTTGCGCTTGCGCGGCCAGGTCGCTTCGGTTCGCGTTCTCGGCCGCGAGTCGGCGGTGCGCGAAGTGCAGGTGCTGCTCGCCGATGGCGATCGCTCGACGATGACGATAGCGCCGGCCTCGGAGAGCACGCCCTGAGCCGCGTGCACCGGGCAGCCCCTGGCCGGCGGCATGCAGTCGTCCTCGTCTGGCTGATCGGCTGCGGCATCGCCGCATGGCTCGCCGCCCGCGCCCACTATGTTGCCGATCTGTCGGCTTTCCTGCCTTCGGCGCCGACCGCCGAGCAGGCCGTGCTGCTCGATCAGCTGAAGAATGGCACGGCCTCCCGCCTCGTTCTCGTCGCCATCGAAGGCGGCGATGCGGCGGCGCGGGCCGCGGTGTCGAAGCATCTCGCTGCGGCGTTGCGACAGAGCGGCCGGTTCGCTTCCGTCGACAACGGCGACACAACGCCGTGGCAGGACGCCGGCCGCTTCGTCTTCGAGCATCGGTACGCACTGAGCCCGGCGGTCGACACCGCCCGCTTCACGACCGAGGGCTTGCGCTCGGCCATCGACGACACGCTGTCGCTGCTGGGCACGCCGGCCGGCTCGCTGGTCAAGCCGATTCTCTTTCGCGACCCGACCGGCGAGACGGTGCGCATCGCCGAGTCCTTGACGCCGGCGCACGCGCCGAAGAGTGAAGACGGCGTCTGGGTCTCCCGCGTCGCGCCGCGTGCCGTGCTGGTAATGACGACGCGTGCCGATGGTGCCGATCTCGACGGCCAGCAACAGGCGCTGGCGACGATCCGCGAAGACTTTGCGAAGGTCGCGCCCGCGCCTGGCCTTCGACTCGCCATTTCCGGCGCCGGATCCTTCGGCGTCGCGGCGCGCGATCGCATCAAGGCCGAGGTCGAGCGCCTCGCCGTGCTCGGCTCGCTGACGATGGTGGTGCTGCTCTGGCTGGCCTTCGCATCGCTGCGATCGCTCGTCGTCGCAACGTTGCCAGTGGCGACCGGCGTGCTCGCCGGCATCGCCGCCGTGAGCCTCGGCTTCGGCCAGGTGCACGGCATGACGCTGGGCTTCGGCACGACCCTGATCGGCGAAGGCGTCGACTACGCGATCTACTACCTGATCCAGACGCGAGCAGCGATGCCCCAGGCAGCGAGCGCCGGCGCCGCCGGCCGCTGGCTGCGCGAGAGCTGGCCAACGGTGCGGCTCGGCCTCTTCACCTCGCTGATCGGCTTCGCCGCGCTCGTCTTCGCCGGCTTTCCCGGCCTGGCCCAGCTGGGCATCTTCTCGATCGCCGGACTGGCCGCGGCGGCGGCGACGACGCGATTCGTCTTTCCGCACATCGCCCCGAACGGCGCGCCCGGCGAAGGGCTGCGACGCCGGCTCGGCGCCTTCATGCGGCGTGCCACCGTGG
>JALYSL010000292.1 GCA_030854825.1 Pseudomonadota bacterium | reverse complement strand
GGGCTCGTCGTGCCGGTGCCACCGCGATCGCGCCCGGCGCTCGCGGAGCCGGCGTCGCGTTCGGCCACACATCGCCTTTCAGCCTGGTTCGGCTGGCTGACGACACCCCGGGCCGACGCCGTCAGATGAGATGATTCCGGCCGCACGGCGGCTTGGAGAGTCTCGATGAAATGCGTTCTGGCGGGATCCCGCTTCTTTGGTGCGTCGGTCTTCGAGGCCCTGCGCAAGGAAGACGGCGTCGAGTTCGTGAATGTGATCGTGCCCGCGGCCGATGACCGCCTGGCTATCGCTGCGCACGCCACCGGCCTGCCCGTGCATGTGCTCGAAAATCCGAAGACCGTTCCCGGCGACGCGATTCCTGAAGGCACCGAGCTGATCGTCGCCGCGCATACGCATGCGCGGGTGAGCAACGAGGCGCTCGCCCGTTCGTTCCTGGGCGGCGTCGGCTATCACCCGTCGTTGCTGCCGCGCCATCGCGGCATTGCCGCGGTGGAATGGACGATTCTGGAAGGCGATGCGATCGCCGGCGGCTCGATCTATCACCTGGCCGACGGCTGGGACGCCGGCGCCATCGCGGCGCAAGACTGGTGTTTCGTCGCCAAGGGCGAGACCGCGCGCGAGCTGTGGGAACGTGCCCTGGCGCCGCTCGGTCTCGAGTTGCTGGCCCGCGTCGTGCGCCATGCGCGCGAGCACGGCAGCCTGCCGGCGCAGACGCAGGACGCCAGGTTCGCGACGCGGGCGCCGATGATTCGCCGCGCCGTCGTCCTGACCGACGACGCGCCGTCGGCGAACACCTCACTGGTTGTCACGGTGATGGGACCGGATCGACCCGGGATCGTTCGCCAGCTATCGGATCGGGCCGAGCGCTTCGGCGCCAACTGGGCGGCCAGCCGCCTGTCGCACCTCGCCGGCGAATTCGCCGGCATGGTTCATTTCGAAGTGCCGCGCGGCAATGCCGATGCGCTTTCGGAGTCGCTGCGCGGTCTCGAGTCGGCGGGGCTGCGTCTGGTCATCGCACGCAGCGAGGGCGGGCAAGCCGCAGCGGGCCTGCGAGGCGTCGAGCTCGAGCTCATTGGCGAAGATCGGCTCGGCATCGTCAGCAAGATGACGCGGATCCTGGCTGAAAGCGGCGTCAGCATCGAGCACATGCACACCGAGATCGTCAGCGCTCAGGCGTCGGCAAAGAACACCTTCAAGGTGGCGGCGCACCTTCTGGTGCCTGCGGCAATCTCAACCGACGAGCTACGCGGCAAGCTCGAAGCGCTCGGCCGCGAGATGATGGTCGACTTCGCGCTCGGCGATCGACCGGCGGGTGCCTTGGACTCGAGCGAGCCGAAGGCGACCAGCCTTAGGAATTCGCCGCCTTGAAATAGCGCTCTTCTAGGAGCTTGGCGTTGGTGAGGCGCAGCATCACCATCAGCTTTTCTTTCCAGGTGAGTTGCTGGATCCGGCCGTCGGGCAACGACAGCACCTTACCGAGGATCGGCTCGTCCTCGATCTTCGACTCCTGATACGGCCGCACATACGTGGCTTGGCTCATCGTTGTCTCCTGCGGGTTCGCCTGTAACAGAGTGTATTTTAGGTCATGCGTGTCGACCCCGGGCGCCCGTTACGTCTTGCTTCGCGGTAGGAGATCGGCGCGTGCGAGCTGGCGTGGCGACCCGCCGGTGTCGCTCGCCGGGGAACCGCTGTCAGCGCATGCGCAGCGTCGTCTTGCACCGAGGGTAGTGCCGGCAGCCCCAGAACGGCTTGCCGCCGTCGTGCGCCTGGCGTGGCACGAGCTTGATGCCGCAGTTCGCGCAGGTGGGCTTCCAGTATTCGCCGAAGAAGGCGACGCGCAGCAATTCCTGCTGCTGCTTTGCGTCGCGGCTGGCGATCAGCTCGAGCAGGCTTCGTGTGTCGTGCAGCATGATGCCGTTGTCGCGCGCGAAGCTGCGCGCCTCCGCGGTGTAGCGCGAGGTCGTCACGAACTGGCCGCGGGCGATGCCGTGCGCCGCCATCACGCCGCGCAACTCGCGTACTCGCTTGACGTCGACCTTCCAGACGTTCCAGTGCTTGCACTGGACGATGCTCACCGCCGTGCCGCGGCGATTCTTCGAATGCAGCCAGATGTCGACGCCGCCGTCGGCACCGCAGGGCTGGGTGCGGGTCTCGAAGCCGGCCTGCGCGAACAGTGCTTCGACGACGTGCTCGAAGCGGCGCCATTCGATCAGCTCGAACACTTCGGCGCACCACGTCTCGGGCGGCTCCGGACGCGGCGAGGGCTCGACGGGCGTTTCGGCCCGAATCAGCGCGGCTCGCGAGCGGGTACGCCGGGGCGGTGAGGCGGCGGATCGTTCGGGACGCGCTGGCTCACGCCGCAGCGCGCTCTCGAGCACCGCACCGCGCAACGTGCTCTCGCCGATGTCGGATGCCGGTGTCTGCCCCGGATGCCCTTGTCGCCACGCCATGCCGCGCCTTTCGAGTGAAGGCGCATCGTAGAAAACCGTGGCCGCGCCTGGCGCACCGCAGGCGGCAGGTCGCGTGACATCCGCACGCGACGCGGCGCTGCGGTTTGTCACATCTTGCCGATGTCGCCTAGCGGGGCGCGCCGGCGGCATCGAGCAGCGCAGAGGCGACGGCGCGAGCCGCCGTTGCTGCTTTCGCATCGCCGTCCATCTGAGCGGCCACCGACGCGCCGTCGTAGAGCATCATCAATTGCCTTGCCAACGCCGCGGGCCGCACCGCACCAGCGTCTTTCGCAAGGTCGGTGAACAGGGCTCGCAGCCAGGCCCGCGAGCCGTCGCAAACGCCCTTGACGCTGCTGGCCGGACGCAGTTCCGCACTCGCTCGCACAAAGGCGCAGCCCCGGTAGTTCGGCTCGGCGAGCAAGTCGTTCTGGCTGTCGAAGACGCCGAGCAGCCGTGTTCTCGGCGTCGTCAAGTGCTTCAGCTTTTCGGTGATGCGGGCGCGCCGAGCGTCGTCGCGCGCCGCCAGGTACGAACGAATCAGCTCTTCCTTGCTGCCGAAGCAGTCGTAGAGCGACGCCTTGGCGACGCCAGCACGCTCGATCACGCGGTCGATGCCGACCGTGTTCACGCCTTCCTCGTAGAAGAGCTCCTCGGCCGCGGCCAGGAGCCGGGCCCGTGCCGAAGGGCGGGCGCCCCTCGCGGCAGATTTCGTCGTCGTTGCCATGGGCTTGACTTTAACAGACCGGTCTGTACAGTTCGAAAGAGCAGACAGATCGGTCTGTTTGATAGTTTCATTCCAGCCACCGACAAAGGAATTGACATGCCACTCGTTCGCATCGACCTCGCCACCGGCAAGCCGGCGGAGCATCGCCGCCGCATCGGCGACATCGTCTACGACGCGATG
>JALYSL010000278.1 GCA_030854825.1 Pseudomonadota bacterium | reverse complement strand
AAGGCGCGCGTGCGCTGGCCTTCATGCGCGGCCGCAGCTACGCGCTGCCCGAGGACATGACCGGGCTCGTCGCCGACGTGCTGCGCCACCGCCTCGTCTTGTCGTACGAGGCGCTCGCCGAAGGCCTCGACGCCGACGCCATTGTCGACAAGGTGATGCGCCGCATCCCGGTGCCCGACAAGCCTCTGCAAACCGAGGCCGGCCATGGCCGCAGCTGACGAGCCGGGCGAGAACGCCGAAGCGCTGTTGAAGCGCCTCGAGTGGACCGTGCTGCGCAGGCTCGACGGCCTGCTCCAGGGCGACCACCGCACGCTGATGCGCGGCGCCGGCCTCGATCTCGCCGACCTGCGCGAGTACCAGCACCACGACGACGTTCGACACATCGACTGGAACGTCACGGCGCGCCTGCAGCAGCCCTATGTGCGCCAATTCACCGAAGACCGCGAGCTTTCGGCCTGGTTCCTGGTCGACCTGTCGGCCAGCGTCGACTTTGGCTCGGATCGCTTCACGAAGCGGCGGATCGGCCGCGAGTTCGTCGCCGTGCTGGCGCGCCTGCTGACGAGGCACGGCAACCGCGTCGGCGCCCTGCTCTACGGCACCGAGGTCGACACCGTGCTGCCGGCGCGCGGCGGCCGCACCCACCTGCTCCAGCTCCTGCAGCGGATGGCAGCGCGGCCGGCCGAGGCGGCGGCCGGCTCGACCGACCTGCGCGCCTTGCTCGCCTCGGCGCAACGCAACATCAAGCGGCGCTCGACGATCTTCGTGGTCTCCGATTTCATCAGCCCGCCCGGTTGGGAAAAGGCGCTCGGCCAGTTGACGCAGCGGCACGAGGTGACCGCCGTGCGCCTGTTCGACCCGCTCGAGATGGACCTGCCCGACCTCGGCCTGGTGACGATGAAAGACGCTGAGACCGGCGAGCAGCTTGTCGTCGATACGCACAACGCCGGCTTTCGCAAGCGCTTCAAGGCGGCCGCCGAGCGGCGCGAGACCGAGCTGCGCCAGGCGCTCGCCCGCGCCGGCGTCGACACGCTCGAGCTCGCCACCGACGACGATCTCGTCGAATCGATCCTGCGCTTCGCCGACCTGAAGAAGCAGCGCAGCCGCCTCGCCAACTGGAGCGGCCGGCGCTTCGGCGAGGCCTCGCACCTGCGGCCGGCGGCGTGAGGGCGACATGAGCGGCGCGCACCCCTTCATGACGTTCCTCTGGCCCAACATGCTGTGGGCGATGCTCGCCGTGCCGGTGCTCGTCGCGCTGTACCTGCTGCTCATCACGCGGCGCAAGAAGTCGACGCTGCGCTACGCCAACCTCGGCCTCGTCAAGGAAGCGCTCGGTCGCGGCGGCGCCTGGCGACGCCATGTGCCGCCGGTGCTGATGCTCGTCGCGATCAGCGCCCTGCTTTTCGCCGCGTCGCGGCCGGCCGCTCTCATCACCTTGCCGTCGGCGCAGGAGACGATCGTGCTGGCGATGGATGTCTCGGGCAGCATGCGCGCCGGCGACGTGCTGCCGAGCCGCCTCGTCGCCTCGCAGGAAGCAGCGAAGAGCTTCGTCGCCGAGCTGCCGCGAAACGTCAAGGTCGCCGTCGTCGCGTTCGCCGGCACCGCCGCCGTGGTGCAGGCGCCGACGCTCTCGCGCGACGACGTCAACGCGGCGATCGACCGGTTCCAGTTGCAGCGCGGCACCGCCATCGGCAGCGGCATCGTGCTATCGCTGGCGACGATTTTCCCGGACGCCGGCATCGACCTCTCGCAGATCACCGGCGAGCGGGAAATGCCGCCCGGCCCGAACGACAAGGTGCGACCCGATTTCAAGCCGATCCCGCCCGGTTCGTACGCCTCTGCGGCGATCATCCTGCTGACCGACGGCCAGCGCACCACCGGCCCCGATTCGCTCGAGGCGGCGAAGATGGCGGCCGATCGCGGCGTGCGCATCTACACCGTCGGCATCGGCACCAAGGAAGGCGAGACGATCGGCTTCGACGGCTGGTCGATGCGCGTTCGCCTCGACGAGGACACCTTGAAGGCCATCTCCAACATGACGCGGGCCGACTACTTCTACGCCGGCACGGCGCAGGACCTGAAAAAAGTTTACCAGGGGCTCAGCACGCGCCTCATCGTCGAGAAGAAGGAGACCGAATTCAGCGGCCTGCTCGCGTTGATCGGGGCGGCGATCGTCGTGCTGGCGGCAGGCCTGTCGGTCTGGTGGTTCGGCCGCATTGCCTGAGAATCGAGCGGGCGGCGGCATACATTTCGCAACGTCGTTGACGCGGTAGAAACGATCGCGCCCTTCAGCGTCGGCGCAGGGACGCCGATGCAGAAGCAGTACCGGCTTCGATCACGACATTTCTCGTCGCACGAACCAGGCTGGTCACATTGCAGGCTTCGGCGCGAAGCTTCACGAGGACAGAGACAGGTATCGACATGTGCACTTATCGTTTGTTCAAGTCGCCGGATGGCGACATCGTTCGCGTCAAGATGGGCTTTTCATGGCAGGCGTTCTTCGTCGGCTCGCTGAAGGCGATCGTTCGCCGTATCTGGCTGATCGTCGTCGGCGGCGGTCTTCTTTACCTGAGCTCGGCGTATTTCAACGGCGCGCCGGCGGCGAGCTCGCGCACCGAGGCGCTGGTTCTGGTGCTGCTCGGTTTCTACGCCGTGTACATGCTGTTCTGCGGCGTCAACGGCAACCGCTGGCTGACCGATTCGCTGCGTCGCCGCGGCTTCACGATGGTGGGCGAAGAGCATCGCTGAAGAGACAGGCACCGGCCAAGCCTCGTCACAAAACGTCCATCACAAAACGTTGGCGCCGGCCACTCCTCGCAGCGCCCGATTGAAGCTGGCCGTGAATTCACAGCCAGCGGCGGCGTTCTTGGCCACGATCAGGGCGTCGGAAAATCCGGCTCGACCTCCGGCGCAGCTTTCGACCGCATGCTCGACGGCAGCGCGGCTCTCGAACGCATAGGCAGGCTCCGCGAGCATGGCGCGCAGCGCATTCAGGAGGGCGGCTTTGGGCTGCCTGTAGACAGCGCCGAGGGTCCAGACAGTCTCGGCCAGGACGACATCGGAGATCAGCACCGAGCCCGGTCTTTGCGCGTACGCGTCGAACAGCTTTTCGATGCTTGCCATTTGCCCCGCATCGTCGTTCAGGAGCAGGCGCAGCAGGACGTCGGTATCGATTCCGATCATTGGCCGGGACGCCGATGTTTGGCACGCAGGTGGGCGACGATCGCCGCGTCCGTCTCTCGCACCGACAAGGGCCGCGCGAGCAGCGATTTCAACAGGCCTCGCACAGCGAGCGCGTCGGCGCGCTGGGGTTTGAGAATGAGATGGCCGGACTTCGATACTTCCACGGCGAAGCGCTGGCCCGATTTCAGGTCGAGGGCCTCGCGCGCCGCTTTCGGCACCGTCAACTGGCCTTTGCTGGTCAAAGTGGCGAGCATGAAATGTCCTTACATGAGAATAGTAAGGATTCTTGCAGAGAAAGGAAGTATGCGAAGCCTTACCCGAAGCGACCCTGCAGGAACCAGCCGCTGCTTCCGGAGCCTGGGTTCTCGTTGCCTTCCTTGGGCAGGGATGGCAGCCGTTCGCGATAGATCCAGACCAGCGCACCTTCGGCGGTCTCGGCGATGAAATAGTCGCGCCCGGCCAGGCCGGCATCCCACCAGCCGGCCTCGATGCGCTCCGGGCCCGACAACAGCTGCAGGGAGCGGCCCTCGAAGAGCGGTCGCGACCTCTGCTCGGCCAGCGCCTCGGGCGGCTGCAGCCAGACCGGCCGCGATGCCAGCGCGCCGGCAAGGACAGCCACGCCATCGCCTGCAAGGGTCGCTTCGGCAGGGTGCACGCGCTTCGCCGGGCTCGGCTTCTTGCCGCTCTTCCTGCTCGAGCCGAGGGCGGCGGCATCGGCACTGCGGCTTTCGCTCGCCCGCTCCGGACGATGGTCTTCGACCTCGCATAAACGCTGCACCTGGCCGGCGCCGAGCCGAGCCTGCAGACGCTCGATCAGGCGGGTCAGCCCTTCGTGCTCGCTGCCGCTCGTGGCGAAGAGCTCGACGTTCGGCGGCGCCCGCTTCGAGATGTCTTCGGCTTGCAGGTAAAGCTCGAGCGTGGGCGCCAGCAGCTGGACGTGAGCGAGCCGCTCACGCAAGAGAACGAGCAGATGGGCGCTGTCGCGCGACGGCTCGGCCAGCGCGATCTCGAGCATCGTCGCCTGCGCCGTGCGTTCGCCGGTGCGCGACGAAGACGACCGGCGCGACTCGTGATGCATCAGCAGCTTGAAGCGGCGCACGAAGGCGTGCTGCGCCGCCAGCCAGGCAATCAGTCGTTCGAGCAGCACGGCCGCGCCATGCAGCACCTGCTCGGTGGTGTCGGCACGGGCGAAGAGCTCGAGCCGGCTTTCGAACGATGGCGGCAGGACGATCGGCTCGCGCGGATCGGGCCGATTCCCGAATGCGGCATCGATCTCGACGAGCATCGCTTCGCTGAAGCGACGGGCCAGGCCGGCCCGCGGCAGCTTGAGCAGATCGCCGAGCTTGCGCAGGCCCATGCCCTGCAGAGCTTCCCAGTGCTCGCGGCCAGGGCCGAGCAGCCACACCGGTGCCTCGGCGAGGGCAAGACGCGTGGCCACGAGATCGAGACAGCGCGGCGGCGGCTCGACCTGGGCGAGCAGCGCCGCGCCTTGCGCCGTCGCCGCCGTCGCGACGCGAACGGCATGACCGAGCGGGCTCAAAGCCACGTCGATGCCGTGCAGCAACCGTTCGAGGCCGCCGAAGTAACGCAGGCTCGCCCGCACTTCGAGTAGCACCGTATTCGCCGCCGCGCCGGGCGAGCTCGCCGGTTGCAGGGAAACGCTCGGCGTGAAGGCGAGCGCGGCGTGCGCGACCGGCCACAGGGCAGCGGCGTCGCGCGTCGCGTCGGCCTGGCCAAGAACGATCCGGGGCGCGAGCGCTAGCGCGGTGGCTCGTTTCAGCCCTGGCTTGACGCCTTCTGCCTGCGCCGCGGCATTGGCGCTGACGATGTGATGCGCCTCGAGGAGCGCGATCGGCTGCCCGGCCGCAAGGCTTTCGCGCGCAGCGAGCGTCGACGCGAACGATTCGAGCGACAGCGTCGGTAGATGCAGGGCGATCCAGAGCACGGCGAAGAAAGATCCGGAAAACGAAGCCCTGCTCGCAGGTCGAGATGCACGAGGACTGCAAAGAGCGGCAAGGCGTTCAGTCGGCGCCGGGCGGACATCTCAGACGAAGTTGACGAAGACCGCTTCGCGCAGGCCAGGTGCCGGCCCGCGCCTGCTTTGCGAACGCAGCCTCGCCGCTTCCGAAAGCACGGCCGGAAGCGCCAGTTGCAACGCTGCTTCCAGCGGCGGCCCGCGCCGCTTGAGAATGCGAACGCGCAGCCGATCGGCGCCGCCGGCATGCAGCGAAAGACGCAAGGGCGAAGCCGTGGGGCGCACCGCAGCGGCGAGCTCGCGCAACACGAAAGCCACGCCGTCGTGGTTGTGCGCGGCGAGCTGCAGACGGCGCAGGCGCTCGGCGCGCAGGCGCGGCGGCAACCACGCGAGCACCGCGCCGACGTGGCCGCTTTTCAGCGCCTGCTCGAGCGCCCAGAGGCTGTCGCTGCCGGCAATGACGCGGGCTCGCGTGTTGACGATGAGCAGCTGATCGACCTCGAAGCCGAGCCGGGCGAGCGCCCAGGC
>JALYSL010000276.1 GCA_030854825.1 Pseudomonadota bacterium | reverse complement strand
GTCAGCCTGATCGGCCTGATCACCTTCGCGCCGCTGTTCTTCCTGGCCCTGCCGGCCGGCGAGACCGCCGATCGCCACGACCGCCGCCGGGTGCTGATGATCTGCTACGCCGGTGAGACCTGCGCGGTGGCGATCCTGGTCACCGCCTCGCTGACCCGTATCGCCACCGTCCCCATGCTGCTCGCCGTCGCGGTGCTGTTCGTGGTCGCGCAGGTGCCGCCGCAGCAGCTGATGCGCGTCGCGGTGCCGCTCTACCTCGTCGGCCTGCTGCTGCTCGTCGCGACGGCGCTGCCCGGCCTGGGCGTCACGAAGAAAGGCGCGACCCGCTGGCTCAACCTCGGCGTGACGATCCAGCCGAGCGAGATCATGAAGATCGCGATGCCGCTGATGCTGGCGTGGTGGTTCCAGCGCCGCGAAGGCCAGTTGCGTGTGCCTGACTTCATCCTCGCGCTGCTGCTGCTGCTGGTGCCCGTCGGGCTGATCGTCAAGCAGCCCGATCTGGGCACCGCGATCCTGGTGCTGTCGGCCGGGCTCTATGTGATCTTCTTCGCCGGCCTGAGCTGGAAGCTGATCGTTCCGGTGCTCGTGATCGGCGCGGCCGGCATCACCGCGATCGTGCTCTCGGAAGACCGCATCTGTCAGCCCGAGGTGAGCTGGCAGCCGCTGCTCAAGGACTACCAGAAGAACCGCATCTGCACGCTGCTCGACCCGACGACCGACCCGCTCGGGAAGGGCTTCCACATCATCCAGGGCATGATCGCGATCGGCTCCGGTGGCGTCACCGGCAAGGGCTTCATGAGCGGCACGCAGACCCACCTCGAGTTCATTCCCGAGCGCACCACCGACTTCATCTTCGCGGCCTTCTCCGAGGAGTTCGGCCTCGTCGGCGGCTGCAGCCTCATCCTCGGCTTCGTCTTCCTCATCTTTCGCGGCCTGATGATCGCGGCCGAGGCGCCGACGGTCTTCACGCGCCTGCTCGCCGGCGCCATCACGCTCAGCTTCTTCACCTACGCGTTCGTCAACATGGGAATGGTGAGCGGCATCCTGCCGGTCGTCGGCGTGCCGCTCCCGTTCATCAGCTACGGCGGGACGGCGATGGTGACCCTGGGCCTGGGGCTGGGCATCCTGATGTCGATAGCGCGCAGCCGGCGCCTCGTCCAAAGCTGACGAATCCCGGCCGGCGGCGCTAGAGTCGGCGCACACGCCGGCGCCGACCAGCGCGAGGAGACATCGATGGACAAGGATCCGACGCCGCGGCCGCTCTACAAGTCGCTCTACGCGCAGGTCATCACGGCAATCGTCATCGGCGTCATCCTCGGCCACTTCTGGCCGCAGGTCGGCGAGTCGATGAAGCCGCTGGGCGACGGCTTCATCAAGCTGATCAAGATGATCATCGCGCCGATCATCTTCTGCACCGTCGTCGTCGGCATCGCCGGCATGGAGGACATGAAGAAGGTCGGCAAGACCGGCGGCCTCGCGCTGCTCTATTTCGAGATCGTCAGCTCGATCGCGCTGATCGTCGGCCTGGTGATCATCAACATCGTCCAGCCCGGCGCCGGCATGAACGTCGACCCGAACTCGCTCGACACCAAGCAGGTCGCGGCCTACACGGGGCCCGGCAAGATGCAGGGGACGGTCGATTTCCTGCTGGCGATCATCCCGAACACGGTGATCGACGCCTTCGCCAAGGGCGAGATCCTGCAGGTGCTGCTGTTCTCGGTGCTGTTCGGCTTCGCGCTGCACAGGTTCGGCGGCCGCGGCACGCTCGTCTTCGACATGATCGAGAAGACGTCGCACGTGCTGTTCTCGATCGTCGGCATCATCATGAAGGTGGCGCCCATCGGCGCCTTCGGCGCGATGGCGTTCACCATCGGCAAGTACGGCATCGGCTCGCTGCTCTCGCTCGGCAAGCTGATGGGCACCTTCTACGCGACGTGCCTCTTCTTCATCTTCGTCGTCCTCGGCCTGATCGCCCGCTTCCACGGCTTCTCGATCTGGAAATTCATCAAGTACATCAA
>JALYSL010000133.1 GCA_030854825.1 Pseudomonadota bacterium | reverse complement strand
ACCGGCTAGAGCCTGCTCATGCGAACCGTGCCGTGGACATAGGAGCTGCCGCGGTCACGGCGTGCCGTCCGGCACGAAGACATAGCCGACGCCCCACACGGTCTGGATGTAGCGCGGCTGCGCCGGGTCGGGCTCGATCATCTTGCGCAGGCGCGAGATCTGCACGTCGAGGCTGCGATCGAAGGGCTCGAACTCGCGGCCGCGCGCGAGCTGCGCGAGCTTGTCGCGCGAGAGCGGCTGGCGCGGGTGGCGCACCAGCGCCTTCAGCATCGAAAATTCGCCGGTCGTCAGCGCGATCTGCTCGCCGTCCTTGCTCAGGCGCCGCAGCGCGAGATCGAATTCGAACGGGCCGAAGCTGACGGTCTGGGCCTCGAGCGCCGGTGCGCCGGGCGCCTCGAGCAACGGCCGGCGCCGCAGCACGGCATGAATGCGGGCCAGCAACTCGCGCGGGTTGAAAGGCTTGGGCAGGTAGTCGTCGGCGCCGACCTCGAGGCCGACGATGCGGTCGACGTCTTCCACCTTGGCGGTGAGCATGATGATCGGCGTGACATCCTTGGCGGCGCGCAGGCGCCGGCAGATCGACAGGCCGTCCTCGCCCGGCAGCATCAGGTCCAGGACGATCAGATGCACGGTCTCGCGTGTCAGCAGGCGGTTCAGCGCCTTGGCGTCTTCGGCGAGCAAAACCTCGAATCCTTCCTGCGTCAGGTAACGGCGCAGCAGGTCGCGAATGCGGGCATCATCGTCGACGACGACGATCCGGTCCGGGCGGGCGTTGGTGCTCGTGTTCATCGCGTCCTCATTTGTAACAATGGCGATTCTGCGCGGGTTCGCAAGCGATTCGCAGCACCACTGACCACCTGTTACAACCCGGAACGCGCCACTTTTCACGAGCTTCACATCGCCATGAACCTTGCTTCGCGTCCGCTTGTCTCCATGGCTCTCGCCGCGTTCCTGATCCCCGTGGCGTTCGCCGCCGAACCGCCGGCGTCGCAAGGCGTGCTCGGCTTGAGCGCGAGCGCGAGCATCGACATCGCCAAGGACGTGCTCAGCATCACCTTTTCGACTAGCCGGGAGGGCACCGATGCGAACACTATCCAGGCCCAGCTGAAGCAGGCGCTGGACAGCGCGCTCGCCGAAGCGAAGAAGGCGGCCCGGCCTGGCCAGCTCGACGTGCAGACGGGCAACTTCTCGCTCTATCCGCGTTATGCAGAGAAGGGCGGCATCTCGGGCTGGCAGGGCAATGCCGAGCTGATCGTCGAAGGCCGCGACATCGCCGGCATCGGCGCACTCGCCGGCCGCCTGACCACGCTGACGATCGAGCGGGTGAGCTTTCGCCTGTCGCGCGAAGCCAGCCAGAAGGTAGAAAGCGACGTCGCCGCCGAAGCGATCGGGAGATTTCGCGCCAAGGCGGCCGACTATGCGAAGCAGTTCGGCTACGCCACGGTGACGATCCGCGAGGTCAACGTCACTGCCGGCGATTCGGGCTTTTCGCCGCAGCCGATGGCACGCGTCGCTTCGATGTCGATGTCGGTGTCGAAGTCGCCCCTCTCGGTCGAGCCCGGCAAGGCCACGGTGACCGCAACGGTCAACGGCACGGTGCAAATGAAATGACGACGCACGCCGTCGACGGGGGCCAGCCGCGCTTGCGACACGTGCAATGTTTGGGCAGTGGCGGCCTGCACCGCATGGCCTATTGGGAGTGGGGCGACCCGGCATCGAAGCGCGTCCTGGTCTGTGTTCACGGGCTGGCGCGCCAGGGCCGCGATTTCGATACGCTGGCGCAGGCCATGCGCGGCGAGTTCCGGGTCGTGTGCCCGGACGTCGTGGGCCGCGGTGAATCCGATCGGCTGGTCGATCCGATGGGCTATCAGGTGCCCGCGTACGTGGCCGACATGGTCACCCTGGTAGCCCGGCTCGACGTCGAGACGCTGGCCTGGGTCGGCACGTCCATGGGCGGGCTGATCGGCATGGCGCTGGCGGCGGTGCCGCATTCACCAGTCGCTCGTCTCGTTCTCAACGACGTCGGGCCCGCGATCGACGCCGACGGCATTGCCCGCATCGCGGCATATATCGGCGCGCCGCTCAGCTGGGCCAGCGAGGACGAGGCCGCCGACTACCTGCTGACGATCTCGAAAGGCTTCGGCCCGCACTCACGAGAGCAATGGCTGGCCCTGACGCGACCGATGCTGCGTCGCGATGGCGACCGCTTGCGGCTTCACTACGATCCGGCGATCGCGCTGCCCTTGCGGGCGATGACGCCGGCCGCTGCCGCTGCGGGCCAGGCCGCGTTGTGGAGCGCCTACGACGCGATCCGCTGCCCGACGCTGCTGCTGCGCGGCGCCGCGTCCGACATTCTTGCGCCGGCCACGGCTCACGCCATGACCGAGCGTGGACCGAAGGCTCGTCTGCACGAGCTCGCCGGTGTCGGCCACGCGCCGACGCTGATCGCGCCTGAGCAGATTGCCTTGCTGCGGGAGTTCCTGCTCGAGCCATGAAAGCTTCTGTGGCCAGCTCGCACGAGGCTGCCGCACCGATCGTTCGTCTCCTCGATGCGCCGGCGGCCGAGGGCCACGCGGGCGGCTCGGCGGCGGCGCCAGGGAAGCCGCCCGGTCACGACGAAGACGCCGCGATACGAGCGCGCAGCTTCGCCGTGCCGCTGCTGTCCGGACGCAAGCTGCCGACCGGCGAGGGCGTGCTCGACCATGCGGACGGCACGGCGGCGATCCTGGCTGATATCGGCGCTTCGCCCGAGTTGCGCGCGGCGGCATTTCTGGTCCATGCGGCAGACCAGCTGGGCCAGCCCGACGACGTGCTGACGCCGCTGTTCGGTGCCTCGCTGACGGCGCTCGTTGCCAACGCGCGCAAGCTCGGCGACTTGCAGCGCGCCGCGCAGGAGGCACGCCTCGCTACGGCCGACAGGGAGCGGCAGACCGAGCGCGTGCGCAAGATGCTGCTCGCGTTTTCGCGCGACCTGCGCGTCGTTCTCTTGAGGCTGGCGTCGCGCCTGCAGACATTGCGTTTTTTCGCGGCGGCGAAGCTGGCCTGCCCGCCGGCGCTCGCCAACGAGGCGATGCAGGTGTTCGCGCCGCTCGCCAACCGGCTCGGCATCTGGCAGATCAAGTGGGAGCTCGAAGACCTGGCATTTCGATTTCTCGACCCCGAGGCCTATCACGCGATCGCCCGCCTGCTCGACGAACGGCGCGCCGACCGCGAAGCCCGGGTGCTCCGGTTGCGTGAAGAGCTCGGCAGCGATCTGGCGGCGCACGGCCTCGCGGCACAAGTGCAGGGCCGCCCGAAGCACCTCTACAGTATCGCCAGAAAAATGCGGCGCAAGAACGTGGGCTTCGCCGGCGTGCTGGACGTGCTCGCCTTGCGCGTCATCGTCCCCGACGTGGCGGGCTGCTATGCCGTGCTCGGCCGCGTGCACGAGCGCTACCGCGCCATCGCCGGCGAGCTCGACGACTACATCGCCCGGCCGAAATCGAATGGCTACTGCTCGTTGCACACCGTCGTCGAGGGCGACGACGGGCGCGCCATCGAGATTCAGATCCGCACCCGTGACATGCACGAGCACGCCGAGTACGGTGTCGCCGCGCACTGGGCCTACAAGGAGGCCGGTGCCGCCAATGCCTCGCCGAGCGCGAGCGGCCGGTACGAGGCCGGCGTTGCCGCCGCGCGCCTCGTCGTCCTGCGCCAGTTGCTGGCCTGGGAGCGCGACCTGGCGACCGATGACGACGATGCCGCCGCCGACGGCGATGCTCAGACGCCGCGCCGGGCCGCCTTCGACGACCGCATCTATGTCTTCACGCCGCAGGCGACGGTCGTCGAGCTGACGGCCGGGGCGACGCCGATCGACTTCGCGTACGCCGTGCACACCGACCTCGGCCACCGTTGCCGGGGCGCCAAGGTCGACGGTGCGATGGTGCCGCTCAACACCGCGCTCAAGAGTGGCCAGACCGTCGAGATCACGGCGGCCAAGAGCGGCGGCCCGTCGCTCGACTGGCTCAACGCCGATCTCGGCTTTCTGCAGAGCGCTCGCTCCAAGGCCAAGGTGCGGGCCTGGTTCAACGCCCTCGCGCAACAGGCGACGATCGCCCGAGGCCGCGAGGCCGTCGAGAAGGTATTGCAGCGTGAAGGCAAGACGGCGCTGAAGCTCGAAGACCTGGCGTCGCAGCTGGGCTTTCGAAGCGCCGAGGCCTTGTTCGAAGTCGTCGGCAAGGACGAGCTGTCGTTGCGCAGCATCGAGGCTTTGCTGCGGCCCGCACCGGAGCCGAAGGCCGACGACGAGGAGATCGCGCTCCGGCGGCCGCGCGCCGCCGCGTCACCGGGCGGCGTGCTGGTGGTCGGCGTCGAGTCGCTGCTGACGAGCCTGGCGCGGTGCTGCCGGC
>JALYSL010000226.1 GCA_030854825.1 Pseudomonadota bacterium | reverse complement strand
GGATAGCCGAGCTCGACCTCGAAAGCGGCCTGGCCGCCTTCGATGCGCAGATTGCGCAGCTGCTTGGTCGAGACGAAATCCCGTCCTGTTTCGGGGTCGACGACCAGGCGTAGAGCCTCGAGCAATGTGGATTCTTGATCGGACATGGGGAGCACGGAGAGGCGAGAGGTTCGATCCAGTCTAGCCCAGCATGTCGCGGACTTGTTCGCTAACTCGGCGCCGCGCGGCGCGTGCCAGTGCTGTCAGGATTTCCTCGGTGTGCTCGCCGGCTTTCGGCAGCGGCATGCGCACGCCGGGCCGGCGCCGGCCGAGCGTCAAGGGCAGCAGCACGACGTCGGTCGTGCCGCCGTCGTCGGTCTGCATCGGCACCAGGCCGCCGCTGGCGCGCAGGTGCGGGTCGTCCATGGGCTGGTCGGGTCGCATGATCGGTGCATACGGAATTCGGCGGCTTCGAGCCGCAGATCGGGCCCATGACCATGGGCGTGAACTCGACGACGCGCACGCCGTCGAGCGGAAGGCCGTTGGCCGATGGCGTGGTCATGGTGTCGCCCCGGTGCTCGCCCTGGGCGACGAAGAAGGAAAGGTCTTCGGCAGGCCGGCGCGCCACAAGGCACCATGCAGAGTCTCGCCCTCGAGCCAGGCGGCGACCTTGGCGCGCAAGGCCAGCAGACGAGTCAGATCGATGCCGGTGGCGATGCCCATGCTCTCGAGCATGAAGGCGAGGTCTTCGCTCGCCGCGTTGCCGCTGGCGCCGGGTGCATGCGGGCAGCCACCGATGCCGGCGAGCGTGGCGTCGAAGCGGGCCACGCCGGTTTCGAGCGCGGCGTAGACGTTGGCCAGCGCCAGGCCGCGCGTGTCGTGGAAGTGGCCGCAGCAGAACCTGTCGCCGGCGATCCTGCGCGCCGCTTCGAACAGCTCGCGCACGGCGGCCGGGCCGGCGTAGCCGACGGTGTCGGCGATGCTGACGCGATCGGCGCCGGCGTCGAGCAGCGCCCGCATGCAGCGCAGCACCTCGGCCGGCTTCACCTCGCCCTGCAGCGTGCAGCCGAAGGCGGTGCCGATACCGCCTTCGAGCAAGGTCTTTGAGCCGCTCGCATCGCGCGCGGCGCGGATCTGCGCGAACTCGGCGATGACTTCATCGGGGGTCTTGCGCAAATTGGCGAGGCTGTGCGCGCGGCTCGCCGACAGCGGCACGAGCATCAGGTCGGCGCCGCTCTCGATGGCGCGCTCCGCACCGCGCCGGTTGGGCACGAGAACCGAGACGAACAAGTCTGGCAGTGTCTTCGCGAAAGCGACGAGCTCGGCGGTATCGGCGAGCTGCGGCAGAAGGCGCGCCGGCACGAACGAGCCGACCTCGATCTCGCGCTGGCCGGCCGCGTGCGCTTCACGGATCCACTCGATCTTGTGCGCCGTCGGCAGGATGGTCGCGATGCTCTGCAGGCCGTCGCGCAGCCCGACCTCGCGGACGACGACACGGGTGGGAACGATGGCAAAGGAAAGTCTCCTTGGCGGCATATTTCACCGCACGCCTGCCACTTTAGACATTTCCGGAAAACGTCGAGCACCTCGTGGCCCGCGCCGCGGCGGCGGAGAACAGGCGCTTCTTCTGACGAGGGCGCCTCAGAGGGGCGCCAGGTTCTCGAGCAGCGTCGGGATCAGCTCGCTCACCGTTGGATGGATGTGCACGGCGTCGCGGATGACCTTGTACGACGCGCCGGCAGCCATCACGTCGAGCAGCGAGTGGACGACCTCGTCGCCCTCGATGCAGAGCAGGGCGGCACCGAGGATGCGCTCGCTCTCGGCATCGACGAGCACTTTCATGAAGCCCTGCGTCTCGCCGCGCTCCTTGGCCCGGCCGACGCGCGTCATCGGCATCGTGC
This sequence comes from Pseudomonadota bacterium, assembly GCA_030854825.1. The sequence goes on along the minus strand of JALYSL010000226.1, from coordinate 7,644 downwards.
CGACCAGCGCCGGCTTGCCGCGTGCGCGTACGTCCGCCTCGCTCATGCCGACGCGGCCGAGGGGTGGATCGATGAAGAGTGCATAGGTCGAGATGCGGTCGCTGACGCGACGCTTGCCGCCGTCGAGCAGGTTCGCGGCGACGATCTGATAGTCGTTGTACGAGGTGTGCGTGAAGGCGCCGCGGCCGTTCGCATCGCCGAGCGCCCAGACGCCGTCGGCGCTGGTGCGCAGCTCGTCGTCGACGGTGATGTAGCCGCGCGCGTCGGTAGCGATGCCGGCCTTGTCGAGGCCGAGGTCGTCGGTGTTGGGCTTGCGGCCGACGGCGGCGAGCAGGTGACTTCCCTGGAGCTCGTGCGCGGTGCTACCGGCGTTGAGGGCGATGCGGATGCCCTGGCCGTTTTCGCCCAGCGCCACCTTGGCCGACTTCACCGCGAAATGAAAGGCCACGCCTTCGCGCTCGAGGATCGCCTGCACCTCGCGCGACACCTCGGGATCTTCGCGGGCGATCAGCCGATCGCCGTATTCGACGACCGTGACGCGGGCGCCGAAGCGCCGATACATCTGCGCGAACTCGAGGCCGATGTAGCTGCCGCCGGCGATGACGAGGTGTTCGGGCAGGGTGTCGATGCTCATCATCGAGGTGTTGGTCAGCACCGGCACCGCGGCGATGCCGGGCCAGCTCGGCAGCACGGCGCGGCCGCCGACGTTGATGAAGATCTTCGCCGCCTCCAGCGTCTCGCCGTCGACCTCGATCGCGTGCGGGCCGACGAAGCGGGCGTGGCCCCAGACGAGCGTCAGGCCCGGCGTCTTCGTGAGCCATTTCGTCAGGCCGTCGATCGACTCGGCGACGATGCGGTCCTTGCGCGCCTTCACGGCCCGCATGTCGACGCTGACGGTGCCGCCGATCTGCACGCCGTAGTCGGCCGCGCGTCGCGCGACGTGGGCCGTGCGAGCGCTCGCCACCAGCGTCTTGGTCGGGATGCAGCCGTCGTTGACGCAGGTGCCGCCGAGGTGCTCGCGCTCGATGAGCGCCGTCTTCATGCCCGCCTGGGCCAGGCGGACGGCAAGGGGCGGCCCGGCCTGGCCGCTGCCGATCACGATCGCGTCGAACGATGTCGCCATGGGTTTCTCCTGCCGGTCAGTCGTGCCGGTCGTCGCAACCTTGCATGATGGGGGTTGGCCGGCTCGCCGAGGACGGCTTCGGTGCGCGCCGCGTCCGCGTCGAAAATCGCGCATGGCTTCCCGGCGCGCCGCGCATCACTACAGCGTCTACGTCGTCGAGCTCGATGACCGGATCTGGAACCTCGCCCGGTTCCGCAAGGCCAATCCTGACCACGTGCTCGGCAAGCCGTTCGTGTACGTCGGCATGACCGGACTCGATCCCGACCTGCGCTTCGACCGGCACAAGGCGGGCATCCAGGCGAACCGCTACGTCACCGAGTACGGCCTGCGCCTTCTGCCGCAGCTCTACGCCGTGTACAACCCGATGCCCTACGACGCGGCACGAGAGATGGAGGTCGAGCTGGCAATCGGCCTGCGCGAGGCCGGCTACGGCGTCTGGCAGGCCTGAAGAGAGCCGCCCGCACGAGGCGAGGGCGCCGCGGCGCGCGAGGTAGGCGTCATCCGACGCAGCCATGCGTGAACGTCGGCGCCGAGGACGAGCGTTCGATGCGTTGGCGGGCCGGGGGGATAAGTCGAGACTCGCTGCATTCACTTTTTCTCAAGCGAAGGAAGCTTTCATGAGAACCTTGACCCGAATCGCCGTTGCGATGACCGCTGTGGTGTCGTGCGCCGCGTTCGCCCAGACCGACAGCGCTGCCGACCAGGCGCGCCGCCAGCGCAATGTCGACGAGGTCCTAGCGAGACATCACGTCGACCTCGACCGAATGAACGACAGCCAGTCAATGATGGAGCACCGCACGATGCGCTCGCGCACGCATCACGTCGCTCAGGCTACTCGCTCCCATCTGCACGAAGCCGTCACCAACATGCGCGCCGACCTGCATGCCACCGGCGCAGAAATCCGCTCCGACTCGCATGACGCGGCCGAGGGCGCTCGCGACTCGACGCACACGATCGCGCAGAAGACCCGCCACGCCACGCATCGTGCTGCCGACGAGGTGCGCGACAAGAACGACAAGAGCGACAAGAACTGATAACGGCATGGCGCATCAGAGCAATGCGGGTCAGGCGGCCACGTCCCGAGCGATGGCGGCAGGGTTCGCATCGACGCCGCCCTCGGGCGGTCGCGTCTCAGCGCAGCACGACCCAGGTCGGCGCGTGATCGCTCGGCTTTTCGCGGGCCCGCACCGACTTGTCGACGCCGGCCTGCGCCAACCTCGCGCGGGCCGCGGCGTTGAGCAAGAGATGGTCGATGCGCAAGCCGGCATCGCGCGCGAACCGGTTGCGGAAAAAGTCCCAGAAGGTGTAGATCGGCTTGCCGGGATGTAGCGCGTGGATCGCGTCGGTCCAGCCTTGCGCAAGCAGGCGCTGGTAGGCGCTGCGCGTCGCCGGCTGCAGCAACGCGTCGTTCTTCCAGGACGCGGCGGAATAGATGTCGCCTACACCGTCGGTGGCCACGACGTTGTAGTCGCCGATGAGCAGCACGGGTTCGGGGTTGCCAATGAGCGAGGCCGCATGCTCGATCAGCCGCTCGAACCAGGCCAGCTTGTAGTCGAACTTCGGCCCGGGCTGCGGATTGCCGTTGGGCAAATAGATCGAGGCGACGATGAGGCCGCGCACCGAGGCCTCCAGGTAGCGGCTGTGCGTGTCATCGGGGTCGCCCGGCAGGCCGCGCCGTCGCTCCTCGATCGCCGCGCCGCGGGCCAGGACGGCAACGCCGTTGAAGCCCTTCTGGCCGTGCCAGATGGCGCTGTAGCCGGCCGCTTCGATCGCCGCCGCGGGAAACGTCTCGTCGGAGGTTTTCAGCTCCTGCAGGCAGGCCACGTCGGGTCGTGCTTCTTCGAGCCATTCGAGCAGGCGCGGCAGGCGGCTGTTGATACCGTTGACGTTGTAAGTGGCGATCTTCACCGTGGGCTTTCAGTAGCAGTCGTTCGGCGACATGCAGTTGTGAACGAAGGTCCAGTCGCCGTCGCCTTGGGACTGGAAGACGAGATCGAGGTTGTGCGAATGCGGGCCCGGCGTGCGGCTGCCTCCCGGCACGGCGACGCTCGTCGACATGACGATCTGGTTCGGCCCGTTGGGGTTGACCCTGGCCTGCAGCTGGCGGCCGCCCAGCGGCTGTTGCGCATTGCCGTCGTTGACGTTGACGACGATCGAAGCCGTGTTCGAACGGCCGTCCCAGGACACATTGCCCGAATAGGCCAGGACGTAATCGCGCCAGACCAGATGCTGGTGAACGCCGCCGGTGGCGACTGGCATGGTCGAGGGAGCAAGCCCCGGCATCGGCGCGGCGGGCTGTTGTTGCGGCACCTGCTGTTGTTGCCGCTGCTCGTTCGCCATCGACGCGATGCCCAGCAGAAGGAACACGACGACGCCGCCGATGATGTAGAGCTTCTTGTTCGACGTCGCTGCCACCACCGGCGGCACGGGCGGCGGCGGAGGGAAAGGGGCCGCGCTTGCAGGACTCGGGGCGGGGACGGGCGCCGGCGACGCGGCACGAACCGATGGTTCCGGCAGGGCGGGTCCCTGCGTCGCCGCCGCGACCTCGGCAGCGATCGCATCGCAGAACTGCACGAACTCCGTCGCTGTGGCGTCGCCCTGCCAGCGGGACAGGTCGGCAGCCTGGACGCGCCGAAACTCGAACGGAATCTTCACCCCGTCTTCGATGAGGGCCGGGATCAGGGCCTTCTTGTCGACCGCCTCCGAGGCTTCGTTCTTCACCCACGTGGAAGCGGCCGACGCCTTCGACCAGAGCACGACGACGCAACGCGCTTCGGCAAGCGCTTCCTCGATCACGTCGTCGTATTGACGGCCCGGCGGAATGGTCCGCTCCCACCAGACGCTCCAGCCGCGCGCTTCGAGCGCACGTGCGACGAGCGCGGCGCGGTCGCGATCCTTGCTCGAATAGCTGACGAAGATGTCGCTCATGAGTTCGCGCGCCTCCGGTGCTGCCGGCAGCGCCTCGGGTGTGGCTGCGGCCGCGCCGGAGCGGCAGGGATCTCAGCCCGCAAGATCGATCTTCTCGAAGGCCGCGTCGATCGACGCTTCATCGTTCGGCCGGACGAGGCGACCGAGCTCTTCGCCGTCGCGAAGAAAGACCAGCGTCGGCCACAGCTTGACACCGAACGAGCGACCGAGCCGGCGGCCGCTGCCGTCTTCTACTCGGAGGTGGCGCACCCCGGCGTGGCGCATCAGCGGGCCCGAGATGAGCGGCTGCGCGGCGCGGCAAAAGCCGCACCAGGGCGTGCCGAATTCGAGCAGCAGGGGGCCGCGAATCGCATCGATCTCGGCGCGCGCCGGCTCGGGCTGCGCGTAGGGGCGTTCCAGGCTCATGGTGCGGGGCGGGCTAGCGGCGCACGGCGAGTGCGCCCGTCAATTGCCAAGTGCTCTGCAGCCATGACGCCATCCGCTTCGTCCTTCTTCGGCCCGGCCCCGAATCGTCGCCGGTGCAGAGGTGATTCTGCTGCCTCCGGTGGCGGCCAAGATTCAGGGCTTGGGCTTGACTTTGTCGGGCGTGTCGTCGGCGGCGCTGACGACGGCGTCGGACACCGAGCGGCCCAGCGACTTCGCCACGCTTTCGTCCTTGGGTGCGATCGGCGGGTGGCGCCAGGGTTCTTCGTCCGCATCCCAGCGGTCGTTGTTGTTCGAGGTCGGCTGATCGCTCTTGACGACGGGCGCGGCCGGGGTCGTCGCGGTGTTCTGCGACGAGGGTGTCTCTTTGGAGCGAATGTTCATGGCGGGAATCTCCGATGACCTGCAAGTTCTCGCCAGCATACTTCGTCCCGGCGCGACGGCACGCCAGCGAGGCCTTCGCCGCTAGGATGCGAGCCATGCTGACGCGCTGCATCGGGCCACTCGGGAACGAACGTTGAGGCCGGCCGGCTCGCGTTTGGGCGCCGCGAAGATGCTCGGCCGCCTCGTCCTGGTTGTCGTCGGCCTGCTGCTCGCGGCGGCCGCGACCCAGCCCCTCTGGCTGGCGCCGCTGCTCGGCCGCCATCTGAGCTCGACTTCGGGGCGATCGGTTCATTTCGATTCGGTCCGCCTCGGCCTCACGTCGTCGCTGGCGCCGGTGGTGCACCTGCACGGCGTGCGCATCGACAATGCGCCCTGGGCCGACACGAAGGAGCCCTTTGCGGCTCTTGCCGATGCGGTGTTCGTATTCACCTGGCGGCCTTTCGAAGGTCGCCATGTCGTCTCTTCGCTGCTGCTTCGCGACGGTGTCGTCAACCTCGAGCTTCGCGCCGACGGCTTGCGTAACTGGCGCCTGACCGACCCCGAAGACCGTGGCCCGGGACGCTACTGGTTCTTTTCGCTAGAAGGGCACGGCGCGACGCTTGCCTTCATTCACCATGGCATCGATCTGCGCTTTCGCGCCGCGGCCACCGACGGGCCGTCTGCCGCCATTGGATCGGCAGCAGCCCTGCCGACACGGATCGATTTCGACGGCGAATTCCGCAAGGTCGCATTCAACGGCAGTGTTGCCACCGGCCCGGTGCTGACGCTCATGCAAACGGGTCGCTGGTTCGGTCTGCGCGGCCACGCCGCGGTCGAGGGTGTCGATCTCGACGTCGACGGACGGGCTGCCGACATCTTTCGGGCGACGCAGATCGACGCCAACGCGACGATGGCCGGCCGTTCTCTGGCCGTGTTGCGCCCGTTCGTCGGCGAGCAGCGCTACGCCGAGCCGCGCGCCTTTCGCGTGCAAGGCCACTTGCGCAGCGCCGCCGCGCACTATGCGCTCACCGATGCACAGGCGCGGATCGGCGCCACCGATCTGGCCGGCGATGTGGCGTGGTCGCGTTCCGGCTCGCGCCGCGCCGTTCGCGTCCACCTGAAGAGCGGCGCCACCGATCTTGCCGATCTGCTCTGGCTGACTGGCCGGCCGGCATCGAGCCTGCCGAAGACGGTGAGCGCCGCCGCTTCGGCCGCTTCTTCGTCCGCCGAGCACGACCTCTTCGCCGCCGCCCGCGATCTCGATGCCGACGTCGCCTTCGAGGCGACCCGCTTTCACGTCGCCGCGCTGCACGCCTTGCAGAGCTTGGGAGTCAAGGCCGATCTCGCAGCCGGCCGGCTTGCTGTTTCCGATCTCGACGTCGGCTGGGCTGGCGGCCACTCGGTCGGCAAGCTGACGCTCGACCTGACCCAGCCGCTGGCCAGCGCCGATGCGACGCTGGAGACGCGCGGCGTTCGCATCGAGTCGCTGATCGGCGCACAGGAAGAGAAGAAGCGCATCACCGGTGCCCTGCGCAGCCGGCTGGCGTTGAAGGCGAGCGGCAACACGGCCGAGGCGCTGCGCGCGAGCGTCTCGGGCACGGCCACGGTGGCACTGAGCGGCGGCACCATCTCGAGCCTGCTCGACGCCGAGATCGGCCTCGAAGGCGGCAAGCTGGTGCGGACCTTGATCAGCGGCGTCGACTTCCTGCCGCTGCCCTGTGCCGCCGCGACGCTCGACCTGAGCGCCGGCAAGGCGCATATCCGCAACCTGGTCATCGACAGTGCCAACACCCTCACCACCGGCAGCGGCACCATCGACCTGCGCGACGCGGCGATCGACCTCGTGCTGACGCCGCAGCCGAAGCGACCCGGCCTGTTCGAGCTGCAGCGCTCCATTCACCTGTTCGGCCATTTGCCGAAGCCGCAGCGCGCCCTCGTCGATCGCGTCGAGCCGGTAGCCGCCACCGCTTGCGAGGCGACGAATTCCTGAAATCGGCTAACGCCGCATCAAGGTGCTCTTGCCGAACAGGCTCTCGATCAAGTCGACCGCGATCTCGGCGGTGCGGTTGCGCACGTCGAGCGCCGGGTTGAGCTCCATCACGTCGAGAGAGGCCAGCGCGCCGGTGTCGGCGATCATCTCCATGCAGAGCTGCGCTTCACGGTAGGTCGGGCCGCCCTTGACGGTGGTGCCAACGCCGGGAGCGATGTCGGCGTCGAGGAAGTCGACATCGAAGCTGACATGCAGGTGTGTGTTGGCGTCGATCGTCGCCAGCGCCAGCTCCATCGTGTGGCGCATGCCCATCTCGTCGATGTAGCGCATGTCGAAGACTTCGAGGCCGTGCTCGTGGACGAATTTTTTCTCGCCCTCGTCGACGCTGCGGATGCCGATCTGGCGCACCCACTTCGGGCTGATCGCCGGCACCTTGCCGCCGATCTCGATCAGCTCCTGCGGCCCGAAGCCGCACAGGCATGCGACCGGCATGCCGTGGATGTTGCCGCTCGGCGTGAGCAGCGCGGTGTTGAAGTCGGCGTGGGCGTCGAGCCAGAGCACGCGCAGCTTCTTGCCGGTGTCGCGGCAGTGCCGGGCCACGGCGCTGATCGAGCCGATGCCGAGGCAATGGTCGCCGCCGAGCAGCACCGGGAAGCGGCCGTCGACGAGCTCGGCATGCACCGCGTCGTGGACGTTGCGATTCCACTCGGCGACGGCATCGAGATGGCGATAGCCCTCGGCCGGCGGCTGCCACGGATTCGGCGGCCCCGACAGATTGCCGCGATCGATCACCTCGAGGCCGTGGCTCTCGAGCACC
>JALYSL010000225.1 GCA_030854825.1 Pseudomonadota bacterium | reverse complement strand
GTGCTCGCGCCGCGCGCGCGCGGCGTCTCGCCGTGGGCCGAGGCGGGCCGGCGCTTCCTGCGCCACCGCCTCGCCGTGGTCGGGCTCGTCGTACTCGTCGTCATGGTGCTGATGGTCGCGTTCGGGCCGCTGCTCTGGAAACTCTCGATCAACGACATCGATTTCACTGCCCGCCTGAAGACGCCGACGCTGGCCCATCCCATGGGAACCGACGACCTCGGCCAGGACATCTTCGCGCGCATGCTCTACGGTGGCCGCATCTCGCTCTCGGTCGGCCTGGCGGCGATGCTGATGGCGATGTTCGTCGGCGTGACGATCGGCTCGATCGCCGGCATCTCGCGCGGCGCCGTCGATGCGGCGCTGATGTGGCTGACCGATCTTTTCCTGTCGCTGCCGCAGCTGCCTTTGCTGCTGATCCTCATCTATCTCTTCCGCGAGAAGCTGAAGAGCATGTTCGGTCCCGAAGTCGGCGTCTTCATCCTCATCGTCGTCGTCATCGGCGGCTTTCGCTGGATGCCGGTGGCGCGGCTGGTTCGCGCCCAGTTCTTCTCGCTGCGCGAGAAGGAATTCGTGGAAGCCGCGCGAGCGCTGGGGGCCTCGGTGCCGCGCCAGGTCGTGCGCCACATCCTGCCCAACTCGCTCGGGCCGGTGATCGTCGCCGGCACGATCGACGTGGCCGCGGCAATCATCGCCGAGTCCACCCTCTCCTTCCTCGGCCTGGGTTTCCCGCCGGACATTCCGACCTGGGGCCGCATCCTCTTCGACAGCAAGGAATACCTCGACATCGCGCCGCACTGGGCGCTGTTCCCGGGCACGGCGATCTTCCTCGCGGTGCTGTGCATCAACTTCGTCGGCGACGGACTGCGCGATGCGCTCGACCCACGCAAGGTGCTCTGATGCCAGGACCGATGCCGCCGATCCTCATGACCTCGCGTTCGCAGGCGAAGGCAAAGGCGCAGGAATCCGCCGCCGCCGCACCGCCGCTGCTCGAGATCAAGGGCCTGAAGACGCACTTCAAGACCGACGACGGCTGGCTGCACGCTGTCGACGGCGTCGACATCACGATCGAGCGCGGCCAGACGGTGAGCGTCGTCGGCGAGTCGGGCTGCGGCAAGACCGTGACGGCAATGACGGTGCTCAAGCTCTTGCCGATGCCGCCCGGCCGCATCGTCGGCGGTCAGGTACTGTGGCAGGGGCGCGACCTGGTGAAGGCGAGCAGCGAAGAGATGCGCCGCGTTCGCGCCAAGGAGATCGCCATCGTCTTCCAGGAGCCGATGACCTCGCTGAACCCGGTCTACAGCGTCGGCGAGCAGATCGCCGAGTCGCTGCGGCTGCACGAAGGCCTCGGCCGCAGGGCCGCCCTCGATCGGGCGGTGGAGATGCTGGCGCTGGTGCGCATCCCGACGCCGCAGCAGCGCGTCAATGACTACCCGCACCAGTTCTCCGGCGGCATGCGCCAGCGCGTCATGATCGCCATCGCGCTCGCCTGCAACCCGAAGCTGCTGATCGCCGACGAGCCGACCACCGCCCTCGACGTGACGATCCAGGCGCAGATCCTGGATCTGCTTGCCGAGCTGAAGGAGCGGCTCGGCATGTTGATCATGCTGATCACCACGCGATGGGCGTCGTTGCCGAAGTTGCGCAGCGCGTCGTCGTCATGTACGCCGGCCAGGTGGTCGAGGAGGCGAGCGTGGAGGACCTGTTCGCCCATCCGCGCCATCCCTACACGCAGGGCCTGATTCGTTCGATCCCGCGCATCGACACGGCGGCGCTGCACAAGGTGCGGCTCGAGCAGATCCCGGGCACGGTGCCCAAGCTGATCGACCCGGTCGAAGGCTGCCGCTTCGCGCCGCGCTGCAAGTACGCCGTGCCTGAATGCGTGGCCACGACGCCAGCACTGCGCGAGCCGGTAGCGGGACACAAGGTGCGCTGCATCTTCGACGTCTTCCCGAAGCAAGAGGCGGTACCGGCATGACCGCGCCGCTGCTGGAAGTCAAGGACCTCGTCAAGCGCTTCCCGATCAAGGGCGGCTGGCTCGGTCGCGAGGTCGAGAGCGTGCATGCGGTCGACGGCGTCAGCTTCGAGCTGATGGCCGGCGAAACGCTCGGCGTCGTCGGCGAATCGGGTTGTGGCAAGAGCACCACCGGCCGCTGCATCCTGCGCCTGATCGAGCCGACCTCCGGCGAGGTCTGGTTCGAGGGCAAGGACGTGACGCGAGCCGGCAAGCACGAGCTGCGGGCGCTCGCGCGCGACATGCAGGTCATCTTCCAGGATCCCTATGCCTCGCTCAACCCGCGCATGACGGTCGGCGCCATCGTCGGCGAGGCGCTGACGATCCACAAGCTGACGAAGAGCCGCGCCGAATACGAAGCACGCATCGTCGACTTGCTCGAGACCGTGGGCCTGAGCGCCGACCACATGCGTCGCTATCCGCACGAATTCTCGGGCGGCCAGCGGCAACGCATCGGCATCGCCCGGGCGCTGGCGGTCAGCCCTAAATTGGTCGTCTGCGACGAAGCCGTCTCGGCCCTCGACGTCTCGATCCAGGCGCAGGTGATCAACCTGCTCGAAGACCTGCAGGAGCAGCTCGGCCTGACCTATATCTTCATCGCCCACGACCTGTCGGTGGTCGAGCACATCAGCACGCGAGTCGCAGTGATGTATCTCGGCCGAATCGTCGAGATCGCACCGGCGAGGGAGCTCTACACGCAGCCGCTGCATCCTTACACCGAAGCCCTGCTCTCGGCCGTGCCGATCCCCGACCCGCAGGTCAAGCGCAAGCGCATTCCGTTGCAAGGCGACGTTCCCAGCCCGATCCGGCCGCCATCGGGCTGCCACTTCCACACACGCTGCCCGATCGCGCAGTTTCCGATCTGCAGCAGCGAAACGCCGCTACTGAAGGAAAGCAGCGACGGTCATCGCGTCGCCTGTCACTTTCGCGGCTAGATAACGACCGGCGACGCATGGCCCAGCCCGACGCGGAACGAAAGCTGACGGCGATCTTGTGTGCTGACGTCGTTGGCTACAGCCGCCTCATGCAGGATGACGACCGGGGCACACTGCGCGCGCTCGTTGCCAATCGCACGCTGTTCGCCGACCGGGTCGCGACGGCCAGCGGACGCATCGTCAACGCGTCGGGAGATTCGGTGCTGGCCTCGTTCGCTTCGGTGATCGACGCGGTGCGATGCGCTGTCGACATCCAGCAGGCGATTGCCGCCGCCAACATCAACGTCGCGGAGACGCGGCGCATGCAGTACCGGATCGGTATCACGCTGGGCGACGTGCTGACCGACGCCACGGGCATCTACGGCGACGACGTCAATGTCGCCGCGCGCCTGGAATCGATCGCGACGGCGGGCGGGATCTGCGTCTCCCAGGCCGTTCACGAGCAGATCTGCAACCGGCTCGCGCTCGATTTCGAGGATCTGGGCGAGCAGCGGGTGAAGAACATCACGGCGCCGGTGCGCGCCTTCCGGGTTGTGGCCCGGGCCGCTCCCGGCGCCGGGAAGCCGGCGCCTCCGCTGCCAGGCCGGCCCTGGATCGCAGTGCTGCCCTTCACCAACATGGGCAGCGATGCCGAGCAGGAGTACTTCGCCGACGGAGTCGTCGAGGAGATCATCACCGCCCTCGCGCGCACCGGGCAGTTCTTCGTCATCGCCCGGCAATCAACCTTCGTCTACAAGGGCCGTGCCGTCGACATCAAGCAGCTCGGGCGCGATCTGGGTGTGCGCTACGTGCTCGAAGGCAGCGTCCGCAAGGTCGGCAACCGGATCCGCATCACCGGGCAGCTGATCGATGCGCGCAGCGGCAGTCACATATGGGCCGACCGGTTCGACGGTGCGCTGGAGGACGTCTTCGACCTGCAGGACCGCATCACCGAGAACGTGGTGTGGGCGATCCATCCGAGCGTCGTGCTGGCCGAGGTCGAGCTCTCGCGCAACAAGCCGACCAGCAACCTGGAGGCCTACGACCTGATGCTGCGCGCTCTTCCGGGGCTGATGCCCGGAACGAGCAAGGCGCAGAAGGACGAGACCTCGTCGCTGATCGACCGTGCGCTCGAGATGGACCCCGACTTTTCGCTAGCCAAGGCCTGGGGCTCGTTCGTCTGCCTGCAGCGTCTCGGCGACGGCCAGGGAGACGCCGACGACGTCAAGGCCGGACTTCGCTACGCCGAGGGCGCCCTGTCCAACCACAGGGACAACCCGCTCACCCTCGCACTCAGCGGCCTCGCGCTCGCCTCGATCGGCTACCGCGTCCCGGGTGGCCCGGTGCTCGGCTTTCGCTACGACGAGGCCTTGCGTGCGATCGGCCGCGCGCTCAGCTTGAGCCCGAACCTGTTCGTCGTGTCGTTCGCGGCGGGCTCGGTCCATGCGTACATCGGCGAGGGAGACGCGGCGATCGCCCACCTTGAGCGCGCGATGCGACTAAGCCCGCTCGATCCCGGCATGAGCGCGCTGATCGTCGCCATCAGCCTCGCACACCTGGTGTCCGGCCGCTACGAGGAAGCGGCCGCGGCGGCGCATCGCGCGGTGCAGATGGCTCCGACCTTCTCGGTCGCCTATCGACTGGCCGCCGTCGCGCTCGCCAATCTCGGTCGCGTCGACGAGGCACGGCAACTTGCGCAACGCATGCTCGAGCTCGTGCCGGGCTTCACCGTGTCGCGATACGCGAGCGTGTCGCCGATCAGGAGCCCCGAGTACCGGAATCGCTCGGCCGAATTGCTGCGCGCGGCGGGCGTTCCGAACTAGTTAGGCACCCGAAAGGACACGATGACAAAGCGCATCGATGTTGCCGGCCTTGCACCGGTCGTCGGCACCCTGTATCCGCCGCCATTTCATCAGCCCTGCCGCGCTCGCGAACGCAGGCGGCTCGGCAACGCCGCCGACCTGACGCAGTTCGGCGTCAACCTCCTCCGCCTGCCGCCCGGCGCCTGGTCGAGCCAGCGACATTGGCACAGCCTGGCCGACGAGCTCGTCTACGTGCTTTCCGGCGGGGTGATGCTCGTCACCGACACCGGCGAAGAACTGCTGCGTTCCGGCGCCGCCGCCGGCTTCAAGGCCGGTGACGGCAACGGCCACTGCCTGCAGAACCGCTCCGCTCACGACGCGACGGTGCTCGAGATCGGCACGCGCCTGGAGCAGGACGCCGCCGTCTATCCCGACGTCGACATGGTCTCGCCCCCGGGCGGCGTGCCGGCGGTGTACACGCATCGCGACGGCACGCCCTACACCGACCTGCGCCGCCGCGGACCGAATGACGACTGAGCCGCGCCGCTCGGATCGTCGGTCGCTCAGGGGTAGAGGTTTTCCTTCCTCAGCTTGGTGATGAACTCCTTGCCGGTGCCTTTGACGCCGGCATCCTTGGCGATCGCCTCGAGCTCCTTTGCCAGCCTCGCCTCGTCGAGCTTGAGCGCCTTCTCGACGCGCGTATTGAAGTTGGCGCGATGACGAGCGCACGCACGTTGGTCTCGACGACATCGGACCCGTCACCGTTCTTGATGCTCACGGCGAGATCCTTCATCGCCGTGTTGAGAGCGGGAACGGCTTTCAGGACGCGCTTGAAAGCACCGTCGGCGAGCGGCTTGACGTCCTTCTGGATCGCCTCGTGAACCTTCTTCGCCGCCTGGGCATCTGCCATGCTCGACTCCTGCTGGGATGGGAGGCGCAGCATGCTGCGCCCGCGCGCCGCCTGTCAATCCCCTGTCGGAGCCCGTGGCCGCCGAGACCGGCAAAGTCAGATCGTCATGCCGCCGTCGACGCAGATCGCCTGTCCGGTCATGAATTTCGATTCGTCGCTGGCCAGGTACACGAGCATCGGCGCGATCTCGTCGGCCTGTGCCAGCCGGCCCATCGGCTGGCGCGCGATGAACGCTTGCCGCGCCGCCACCGGGTCGGCATAGGCGTCGATGCGCTCGCCGAGCGAGGGCGTGTCGACGGTGCCCGGGCAGAGAGCGTTGCAGCGGATGCCCTGCTTGATGTAGTCGGCAGCGACGCTCTTGGTCAGGCCGATCACGGCCGCTTTGGTCAGACCGTAGACGCAGCGGCTCGGCAGGCCGCGAATGCTCGAGGCGACGCTCGCCATGTTGACGATGCTGCCGCCACCCGAGGCCAGCATGCCGGGCAGCACCGCCTGGATCAGCCACAGCTGCGCGCGCACGTTGAGCGCGAAGGCGGCGTCGAGATCGGCGTCGTCGGCCTCGAGCGCGGTGCCGTTGTGGACGACGCCCGTGCAGTTGAAGAGCACGTCGACCCGCGCGATCGCTGCCACGACGGCCGCGATGCGGGCCTTGTCGAGGACGTCGAGGACGGCCGTGCGCACGTTGGCCACGCCGGCAAAGCGCGCCAGCAGTGTCTCGTCGCGATCGGTCGCCCAGACCTGCGCGCCCGCCGCCGCGAAAGCGAGGGCGCTGGCGTGACCGATGCCTTGGCCGGCAGCGGTGACTAGCGCGGTCTTGCCTTCCAGTCTCATGACGCGTGGCCGCAGGGCTTCGCGAGGGCAACGTGCAGACCGAGGATGCGGACCGGGCGATTCATGGCATGTCTCCCTGCGGGCAACCGCTACGGCCGCGGGCCCAAGGTTCGCCTGAACAAGCTGAACAAGCGTTCCCAATGGCGCTCGGCGGCGGCCCGGTTGTAGATTCCGGCGCGCAGGGGAAACACGAAGCCGTGCTCGACACCGGGGTACCACTCGATGCGATGCGGCGTGCCGGCCTGCCGCAGCGCCGCTTCGAGCTTCTCGATATCGGCAGGCGGTGCCCACTTGTCGATCTCGGCGCAGGCGAAGTAGCTTTCGCAGCGAACCCCGGCGGCGATCCGGTGCGGCGAGTCCGGCTTGTCGGTGGCCATGTTGGCGCCGTGGATGGCCGCGATGCAGCCGAAGCGCTCGGGGTAGGCCGCGGCCGCCCACATCACGAACGGCCCGCTCATGCAGTAGCCGACGGCGCCGACGCGACGGGTATCGGCCGCCGGCTGCGCATCGACGAAGCGCAGCATCGCGTCGGTGTCGCAGCGCGTGGTAGCAGCGTCGAGCGTCGCCATCAGCGAGAACATGTGCGCCATCGCCGCCTCGCTGCGTTCCTTCAACCAGAAGTCGCGCTCAAGGCGGTAGTACAGGTTGGGCAGGACGACGTAGTAGCCGACGGCGGCGATGCGCCGTGCCATGTCGTGCAGCTCTTCGCGCTTGCCGGGCGCGTCCATATAGAACAGCACGACCGGGTGCGGGCCACCCTCCTCCGGATGAACGACGAAACTGTTCATCGCGCCGTCGGCGGTGGGAATATCGATGTGTTGTTCGATCATCGACGCCTCATTCGATCACCATTCATTCATTCATTCAGCGACGCGATCGCCGCATCGACGCCGTGGCGGCCATACGAGATGCCCTGCGCCTGCATCGCCGCCTCGACGCCGGCGAGGCAGCCGAGGATCATCGCTTCGTTGACGTCGCCGAGATGGCCGATGCGAAACACCCGGCCGTGCAAGGGCCCGAGGCCACCGGCGATGGCGACCTGGAAGCGCTCGCGCGCGACCGTGCGCAGCGCTTCGGGATCGACGTTCGTCGGGACCTCGATCGCCGTCACCGAGACCGAGCGCGCCGCCGCGGGCTTGGTGAACAGGCGAGGCCCGCCACCTTCGGACCAGCGCGACACCGCCGCCTGCACGGCCTTGGCGAGGCGGGCATGACGGGCGTGTACGTTGTTTAGCCCCTCCGAGGCGATCAGGCCGAGCGCGGCTTCGAGCCCGGCCAGGTGCGAGAGGGGCGGCGTGCCGCAGAACTTGCGGTAGCCGTGCTCGCTGCGCCGACGCTCCCAGTCCCAATAGAACCGGGGCGCGGGGTTGCGCTGTGCCGCCAGCATCGCCCGCGCGTCGGCGGCCACGAAGGCCAGGCCCGGCTGCAGCATCAGGCCCTTTTGCGATGCGCCGATAGCGACGTTGACGCCGAGCCCATCCATCGCGAACGGCGCTGCGCCGAGCGAGGCAACGACGTCGATCACGAAGAGCGCCGGGTGCTTCGCCGCGTCGATCGCCTGGCGCAGCGCTCGCAGGTCGCTGCTGGTGCCGCTGGCGGTGTCGGTATGAACGACGAAGACAGCGCTGATGCGGTGCGCCGTGTCGTCGCGCAAGACCGCTTCCACGGCAGCGGGGTCGATCGGCAATCCCTCGACGTAGGGCGTGCGCAGCGCCTGGCCGCCGAATGCTTCGACCTGCTCGGCCCAGCCATCGGAGAAATGCCCGGTACCCGGCACCAGGATCGAGGCGCCCGGCGCCACCAGATTGACGATCACCGCTTCCCAGCCGCCATGCCCGTTGGCGGCATAGAAAAATACTTCGGCGGCGCTGGTTTTGAGCAGGTCCTTCATGCCCGATTCGCAGGCCTCGATGAGGCTGGCGACGCGCGGATCGGCCAGGTCGGTGGGCTGGCGCGCCATCGCGCTCACCACCGCCTCGGGCACGTGGGTCGGGCCCGGGGAATGAAGCAGCCGGTGGCCTGGAATGCGGGGGCTCGGATTCATGATTCGACGATCTTAGCCGCCGCTTTCGACCTCACGGACTGAGCATGCGAAACAGCAGCAACCTGGCCTTTTCCCAGTGGCGCTGCACGGTCCGTTCGGAGATGCCTTGCAGCTCCGCGATCTCGGCGATCGTGAAGCCGCAGAAGAACTTCAGGTCGACAACGATGGCGAGCTCCGCGTCGAGGGTGGCCAGCTCGTCGAGCGCCTCGCCGATCTGCGACAGCGTTTCGGGCTCGGCGCAATCCTCCGCGGTCTGGGTATCGAGCGACGTGATGTCGAGACCGCCGCCGCGCTTGAGCGCGCTGCGTTCGCGAGCCCGATCGATCGCCAGCGTACGCATCGCCCGTGCCGCGTAGGCGAAGAAGCGCGGCCGGTCCTCGAAGCCGAGGCCGGTGCGCTGGGCCATGTCCATGTAGGCCTCGTGCAGCAGGGTGGTCGGGCTGAACCCCGCCCTGGGGCCGAAGCGCAGCGCCTCCCGGCGGGCCATGCGGTGCAACTCGTGATAGAGCTCGGCGAAGAGCGCATCGCTTTGCACCGGCGAAGTCCCGAAGGGTTTGGGAGCAGCCGTCATTCGCCCATTTTGCGCGCCTGCACGCGGCGCGGGTTTCAGAACGTCGCCGCCGGTGGATGCCTCTGCAGGAGGCGGGCGCGCAGCGCCGGGTCGTCGGCGAACTGCCGGTCGACCAGTTGCTCGCCGCGGGCCAACAACTGGCTGGTGGTGAACGGCTTGTCCGAGCCTTCCTGGAGCAGAAAGCTCAGGAATTCGTCGCTCGCCTCGGCATAGCTCAGCTCGTGCAACGCATGGTCGCGCTCGTGCCGCGCCTGCTGCGCCTGCTGCTCGGCCCGTTGCGCCTGTTCCGACGCGCGTCGCGCCTGCGTGATCGTGCCGACCAGCCCGGCAACGATGGCCAGCGCCGTCAGCGCGCCGGCGGCGACGGTGACGCGGTTGCGCCGCGCGAACTTGCCCAGCCGATAGGTCAGGGTGTCCGGCCGGGCACTGACCGGCTGGTGACCGAGATAGCGGCGCAGGTCGTCGCCGAAGGCGTCGACGGTCGCATAGCGCTCGGCCGGGTTCTTCTTCAGCGCCTTGGCGACGATGTTATCGAGATCGCCTTGCAGGGCGCGCTTGAGCTTGTCGGGCGTGCTCGCGCGCCGGGCGGCGTTGTCGACGAGCGCTTGCGACGACAGCGTGCGCGTCGACGACACCACCTCGGACAGGCGCGGCGGCTCGATCTCGACGATGGTCTTGATGAGATCGGCG
>JALYSL010000217.1 GCA_030854825.1 Pseudomonadota bacterium | reverse complement strand
CAGATGGCCAGCGGCAGCAGCATCATGTGACCGACGTAGGCGCTGTCGCGGAAGAAGATCGCCGCCAGGACCATGGTGGCGACGGTGGTCACCGCATACGTCTCGAAAAGGTCCGCGGCCATGCCGGCGCAGTCGCCGACGTTGTCGCCGACGTTGTCGGCGATCACCGCCGGGTTCCTCGGATCGTCCTCCGGGATGCCGGCCTCGACCTTGCCGACGAGGTCGGCGCCGACGTCCGCGCCTTTGGTGAAGATGCCGCCGCCGAGCCGGGCGAAGATCGAGATCAGCGACGCGCCGAAGGCCAGGCCGAGGAGCGGCTTGAGTGTCGCCGGCTCGACGTTCGTGCCGCCGCTCACGTACCAGAAAAAGCCGCTGACGCCGATCAGGCCGAGACCGACGACGAGCATGCCCGTGATCGCTCCGCCCTTGAAGGCCACCGCCAGCGCCGGGCCGATGCCCTGGGTCGCCGCCTGAGCGGTGCGCACGTTGGCGCGCACCGAGATGTTCATGCCGATGAAGCCGCACGCGCCCGAGAGGACGGCGCCGATCACGAAGCCGGCCGCAGTGAGCCCGCCGAGGAAGAAGAAGATCAGGACGGCGAGGACGAGGCCGACGATGCCGATGGTCTTGTACTGGCGCGCCAGGTAGGCGGCAGCTCCCTGCTGGATCGCCGCGGCGATTTCCTGCATGCGTGCGTTGCCTGCGCTCTGGGCCAGGATCCAGCTTCGCTGCACGAAGCCATAGAGAACGGCCGCGAGGCCGCAGGCCAGGGCGATGTAGAGCGCCATCGTTGTGGTGATCAAGACAGTTCCTTCCTCGTTCGAATGCTGCGATTCATGAATTGAATTCTCGGCGGCGTGACGAATCCACGCTTCCGGGCAAACGTCGGATGTTAAGGGATGCGGGCGAGGTGGCCGAGCCGCGGCCGACCGACCGCCTTAACATCGCGATCTTCCGTTTCGAGCGCTTCTCATGAGCCTGCACGAAGTCACTCCCGGCGCCAACGCCCCCGCCGAGTTCAACGTGATCATCGAAATCCCGATGAATGCCGACCCGATCAAGTACGAGGTCGACAAGGCGAGCGGCGCGATGTTCGTCGACCGTTTCATGAGCACGGCGATGCACTACCCGTGCAACTACGGCTATGTCCCGCGCACGCTCTCGGACGACGGCGATCCGGTCGATGTCCTCGTCATCACGCCGTTCCCGCTCGGCCCCGGCGTCGTCGTCACCTGTCGGCCGATCGGCATGCTGAACATGGAAGATGAAGCCGGCGGCGACGCCAAGCTGCTCGCCGTGCCGATCGACAAGATCCTGCCGATCTACAAGCACTGGCAAAAGCCCGCCGACATGAACGAGTTGCGCCTCAAGCAGATCCAGCACTTCTTCGAGCACTACAAGGATCTCGAGCCCGGCAAGTGGGTGAAGATCAGCGGCTGGGAAGGCCCGGAGGCGGCGCGCGCCGAAATCCGCTCGGGCATCGACAGCTATCGCGCGGCTCACCCCGACACGAAATGGTGAGACAGGCCGATTCAACCGTCGGTCGATGACGCCGCAGCCTTGAACGGGCGGCGCTCGTTGAGCTCGTCGAGGTAGGTCTCGACCCCCGCGCCTTCGCGCTCGAGGAAGTCGTCGATCGCGCGCGCGAATTGCGGATGCGCCAGCCAGTGCGCCGACCAGGTCTGCACCGGCATCAGGCCTCGCGCCATCTTGTGTTCGCCCTGCGCCCCGCCTTCGAACCGGCGATAGCCGTGCTCGATGCACCAGGCCAGCGGCTGGTAGTAGCACGCGTCGAAATGCAGGCAGTTGACGTGCTCGACCGCGCCCCAGTAGCGCCCGAACGCGGACTCGCGCTCGGGGTCGATCGCGATCAACGACGCGGCGATGCGCTTGCCGTTGCGCCAGGCGATGAAGAGGAGCCAGTTGTCGCCCATCGTGGCGGCCGTACGGGCGAAGAAGTCGCGGGTCAGGTACGGCGTCGAGTGATGGGCGCGGTAGGTGAGGGTGTAGCAGCGGTAGAAGAAATCCCAGTCGGCCTTGCCGATCGCGTCGCCGCTCGCCGAGGTGAAGGTGACGCCGGCCTCTGCCACGCGACGGCGCTCCTGCTGGATCTTCTTGCGCTTCTCACGCTGCAGGCACGAGAGGAATTCGGCGAAGTCGGCGTAGCGCTGCGGTTCCCGGTTGATCCAGTGAAACTGCACCGTGCTGCGCATCGACCAGCCGGCTTCGCGCGCTGCCGCCTG
>JALYSL010000200.1 GCA_030854825.1 Pseudomonadota bacterium | reverse complement strand
TCGCGATCGGCGAGCAGCTCGGCGCTCGGCGCGGCATGGACGATGGCGCCACGGTCGAGCACGATCGCGTCCGCAGTGATCGGCAGGATCAGGCGCGGGTTCTGCTCGACGATGATCGCCGAGACGCCTTCGTCGCGCACCACCCGCGCGATCGACGCGAGCAGCTCCCTGACGATGATCGGTGCCAGGCCTTCGAGCGGCTCGTCGAGCAGCAGCAGCCTCGGGTTCAGCACCAGGGCCCGCGCCACCGCGAGCATCTGCTGCTCGCCGCCCGAGAGCTGGTTGCCCATGTTGGCCTTGCGTTCTTCGAGCCGCGGAAACATCGCGTAGACGCGCTCGGCCGTCCACGGCCCCGGCCGCGCCACCGCCGTGAGGTTCTCGTCCACGGTGAGCGAGCGAAAGATGTTGCGCTCCTGCGGCACCCAGCCGATGCCGGCGGCGGCGCGTGCGTGCGGCGGTAACGCCGTCACGTCGCGGCCGCCGAGAAAGATGCGGCCGCCGTGCCGGCGCGTCACGCCGACCAGGGTGTTGAGCAGTGTCGTCTTGCCGGTGCCGTTGCGGCCGAGCAGGGCCAGCGACCGGCCTTGCTCGAGAGCGAAGTCGACGCCCTGCACGACCACGGCTTCGCCGTAGCCCGAACACAGTCCTTCGACGCGCAGCAGCTCAGCCATGCGCCGCCTCCGCTTCGTCTTCGCCGAGATAGACGGCCTTGACGCGAGGATCTTTGGAGATCGCGGCGACGTCGCCCTCGGCAAAAACGGCGCCATTGACCAGCACCGTCACGGTTCGCGCGAAATTGAAGACGAGGTCCATGTCGTGCTCGATGAGGAGGATCGAGACATCGGCCGGCAGCGCGTTGATGGTCTCGAAGATCTCTTGGCGATCGCCTTCGGGCACGCCGGCGACCGGCTCGTCGAGCAGCAGCACGCGCGGCTTGCAGGCCAGCGCCGTGGCGATCTCGAGCAGCCGGCGCTTGCCGTAGGCGAGCGAGGCGACCGGCTGGTCCATCACGTCGGCGAGACGAAAGCGCTCAAGCAGGCTCTCGCATTCGGCGGCGACGGCGGCGTCGCGGCCGATCGGCTTCCACCAGCCGGCGCTCTTGCCCTGCTGCACCGACACCGCGAGGGCCAGCGAAGACAAGGGCGTGAGCCCGGCGAAGAGCTGGTTGATCTGGAACGTGCGAACGATGCCGCGGCGCACTCGCGCATGCACCGAAAGCGTCGTGATGTCGTTGCCATCGAGGGCGATCGCCCCCGAGGTCGGCTCGAGCACGCCGGTGAGCAGGTTGATGAGTGTCGTCTTGCCGGCACCGTTCGGTCCGATCAGGGCATGCCGCGCACCGAGCTTGATCCTCAGCGAGACATCGCTCGTCGCCGACAAGCCGCCGAAACGCTTGACGAGCGAGCGCGTCTCGAGCACGACCGTCATCGCCGCATCCGCCCGAACCACGTCCATGGCCGCACGAAGCGCTCGCGGCCCGTCATCACCAGCACGACGAGGAACAGGCCGAGCCAGAAGTTCCAGTACTGCGGCGTCCAGGCTGAAACCAGGTCGTGCAGCAACTGGAAAACCACCGCGCCGAAGATGCCGCCGTAGAGGTAGCCGGTGCCGCCGATCACGAGCACCAGCAGCACGTCGGCGCTGCGATGGAAATCGAACACGTCGAGCGAAGCGAAGCCGCTGGTCTGCGACAGCAGCGCGCCGGCGGCGCCGGCGATGGCCGCGGCGATCGTGTAGACGGCGACCAGACGCAAGCGCACCGACAGGCCGATGCTCGATGCGCGCAAGCGGTTGTCGCGCAGCGCCTGCAGCGAGATGCCGAACGGCGAATGGACGATACGCCGGGCAATGAGCAGGCAGATTGCCAGCACGACGAGCGAATACGCATAGGCCGTGCGGCCCGAGAGATCGAAGTCGAAGCGACCAAGCAGCGGACCCATCACCACACCTTGCAATCCGTCGGCACCGCCCGTCAGCTCGTCGAGCTTGTTGGCGAGCTCGTAGAGGATGGAGGCGACGCCGAGCGTCACCATCAGCCGGGTCAGGTCCGTGCCGCGCAGGATGAGCACGCTCGTCGCCAGGCCGAGCAAGGCGCTGGCGACGATGCCGACGGCCAGGCCGACCAGCGGATCGGGCATCACATCCTTGGCGAACAGCGCCGCCGCGTAGGCACCGAATCCGAAGAACGCGGCGTGGCCGAGCGAGACGATGCCGGCGTAGCCGAGGATGAGGTCGAGCGACACGGCGAAGAGCGCGACGATGGCAATCTCGTTGAGCAGCAGCGACTGAGTCGGCAGCAGCAGCCACGACAACGGCAGCGCCACGAGCACCGCGAGCTCCCACCAGCGCCAGCGGGCGTAGCGATGCAGGGATCGTGCGGCCGGTGACAGCGCTTCTTCTGCCACGTCAATGCCTGCAGCGCGTGTCGGATTCGGGCCGGGCAAAGGCGCGTCCGGGCAGGCCGCAGCGCTTCTCTGGAGCGGTCGGCGCGCTGCGCCGACTGCCCTGCGATGCTCGGTCTCGCGGCCTGCCGCATAACTCGCTACGTTCGCTCCGCTCACTGCGCTCTGACAGATGCGGCAAGTCAGAGGTGGATGCGCGCTGCGCGCGCGGCGACAAGCCCTGGCCTTGCAGGCCGCACCGGGCCCAAGGGCCCAATCGCTCGCCAGGCGTGG
>JALYSL010000176.1 GCA_030854825.1 Pseudomonadota bacterium | reverse complement strand
GGCGGGCACAGCCGAGATAGACCTCGGGGTCAGGTTTGTAGTGGCCGAACAGCTCGGCCGAGACGATGCAGTCCCACGGCAGGCCGGCGTGCTTGGCCATCTCGGTGAGCAGCGAGAAGTTGCCGTTCGACAGCGTCGTCAGCGTGAAGCGGCGTTTCAGTCGCAGCAGGCCGGGCACCGTGTCGAGCCACGGCGGCAGACGATGCCAGGCGCGGTTGAGCTGGTCGCGCTCGGCCTCGCTCAGCGCGCCCAGGCCATGCGCGTCGACGATGCAGTCGAGGATCAGGCGATGCAGCGCGTCGATGCGCGACCAGGGTAGCTCGCCACGCCGCACCTTGTCCATCGCCGGGGCGTAGCCGGCGCGCCAGGCGAGGGCGAACGCGGTCCAGTCGCCGCCGATGCCATGTCGCGACGCGACCTGTGCGGCTTCGCGGGCGATGCCGCCGTGCCAGTCGACGACGGTGCCGAAAACGTCGAAGGCCAGCGCCTTCGGCAGCGGATCGAGGGAGCGAGGAAATGAGCCCATGCGGCAAGCCTACAACGTCGCGCCGACCCAGCGGCGTGCGCAGCGCGACTACAAGGCGTCGACGAACGACACCATCTTCTGCCGCTGCTCCGCATCGGGAAGCGGACCGCGCATGGCGCCGGCGTTGTCGGCCATGTGCAGCGGGTTCGAGGTGCCCGGTATCGTCACAGTGACGCGTTCGTCGGCGAGCAGGTACTTGAGAAAGAACTGCGACCAGCTCGCGGCGAAGCCGGTCGCCCAGTCGGGAATCTCCTTGCCGCGCACCGCCCGAAAGAGCCGGCCCCGGCCGAACGGCAACGCCGTGAGCACGGCGGCCCCCGCGTCGGCCGCGGCCGGCAGGACTCGCTCCTGGGCGACGCGGTCGTCGAGCGAATAGTCGATCTGAACGCAGTCCGGTTTCTCGCGCCGCAGCACCGCTTCCACCGCCTCGAAATCGTGATGGTAGGTGGACGTGACGCCGACATAGCGACACAGGCCCTGCGCCTTCCAGGCCCTGAGCTGGGCCAGCGATTGCGCCGCATCGCGAACGTTGTGCAGCTGCAGGAGATCGACCCTCGGCGTCTTCAGGCGCGCCAGCGAGCGCTTCAGCTCGTCGGCGTCGAGCGCCTCGACCTTGGTGGCGACGAAGAGCCGGCCCCGCCCGCCGACCACGGCGACGACGTTGCCGAGCACGCTCTCCGCGTCTCCATACGACGAGGCCGTGTCGATGACGCGACCGCCGCTCTCGAGCAGCGCGCGGACGACCTGCAGCGCGGCACGGCGTGTCGTCTCGTCGTCACGATCGAAGACGCCGGCGGTCCCCATGCCGACCGTCGGCAGGCGCTCGCCCGTGGCCGGGATGGCGCGCGTGCGGGGCAAGTCGTCGGCCCGCACGGGCTCGGCGAAGCCGAGCACAGCGATGCCAGCGGCGGCGGAGAAGTTGCGGCGCGAAAGCGTTGGTGCCATGGTCAGTCTCCTGGAGGGGGCGCGCCAAGGCGCGCGGCGCGGCGCTCGTGCATGCGGCCGAGCACCATCGAGAGCCAGAGCCATGCCGCGGCGACCGGCAAGACGCACAGGGCGATCGCGCCGAGCTTCATGCCCATCACCTGCAAGCTCTCGAACAGCCAGCCCGACGCCGCGTCGGAGCCGCGATAGACGACGACGTCGATCAGGTTCTTCGCCTTGTACTTCTCCTCGCGGTCGACGACGGTGAAGAACACCTGGCGGGCCGGGTTGGCGATGGCGAAGTTGGCCCAGCGTTGCGCCACCTGGAAGACGAGCACGACCGCGAGCACCGGCGACAGCGCGAGGGCGGCGAAGCCGACCAGATACACGGCCGGCAAAGTGGCTGCCGCCGCGCCCGTGCCGAGGCGCTCGATCAGGCGGCCCGTCGCGAAGACCTGCGTCGCCAAGGTGAGCAAGCCGACGGCGAGGTCGATGCTCGCGAAGACGCGCGTCTGCGCCCCGGCGCCGTGCACCGCCTCGGCCACGACGTGCGCCTGCGCGAGATAGAGCACCGTGGCGCCGAGCGACAGCAAGGCGACCCATGCGCCCATGCCGAGCAGGTACGGCGAGCGCACGATCTCGGCCACCCCGGCCCAGGCACCACCGCCAATGCGCTGATCGTTGCGCGGCGTGCCACCGCCGGCAGCGCCGGCGCTTCGCTCGAGGCGAAAGACGCAGAACACCGCGAGCTCGAGGAACACGATCGCCACGAGCAGCAGGTTGGCCGGGCCGATAGGCACCGAGAGGGCGATCGTGATCGTCGGCCCGAGCAGGCCGCCGGCCGTTCCGCCGGCGCCGATGAAGCCGAACAGGCGCTTGCCCTGCTCGCTGGTGAAAAGATCGGCCATGAACGACCAGAACACGGCGACCGCGAAGAGGTTGAACACGCTCACCCAGACGAAGAAGACGCGCGCGACGATCACGGGCTCAATGCCGAGAGTGAGCAGCAGCCAGAACAGGGCCAGGTTGGCAGCGAAGAACTGGTAGACGATGGGCACGAAGCGGCTGCGCGGCAGCCGGGCCACGAGCGCGCCGTAAATCGGCTGCGCCGCTAGCAGCGTCACGAAGGTGGCGGTGAACAGCCACGGCAAGGCGTTGACGCCGCCGGCGATGCCCATGCGGTCGCGCAGCGGGCGCAACACGTAGTAGCTGGCCAGCAGGGTGAAGAAATAGCCGAACGACCAGAGCGCTGCCGCGCGCTCCTGAGGCGTGGCCGGCACGGCGCGCCGCAGCCAGCCGGCGAGCGACGTCACGGCGGGAGTGACAAGGTCTTCCTGAGCTCTGCCGCGCTCACCGCCTGGCCGTATCCCGGGCCGCCGCGCTGGAAGCGCCGGGCATCGGCGAGCTTGCCGACGACGACCGGCTCGAAGCCGGCGTCGCGCACGAGCCCGGCGGCGATCTGCACGGCCGCGTCGTCGTCGCCGGCGATCGGAATGGCCAGGCGCGGCTCGGCGCGGTTCGCTTCGCGCTCGAGAATGGTGTAGCCGAGCGTGTTGAAGGCGCGCACCAGCCGCGCCCCCGGCAAGTACTTCTGCGAGGTGAGGCCGATGCCGTTCTGCTCGACCTCGCCGGCAATGGCGCCGTCACGAGCTTCGACGGCGTTGCCGGCATCGAGCACCACCTTGCCGGCGAGCCGAGCTCCGTAGTCGCGGCCGATCTCCGTCATCGCCGCATACGGCACCGCGAGAAAGACCACCTCGCCGAAATCGATCGCCTCGGCCACCGAGCCGGCCCGGGCCGGCGGCCCGAGCTTGGCGACCAGCGCCGCGACCTGGTCGGCATCGCGCGACGAGAACATCACCGGATGACCGGCCTTGACCCAGAAGCCGCCGACCGTACCGCCGATGTGGCCGGCGCCGATGATGCCGATGCGTACCTTGCCGCCCTTGCCCTCCTGGGCCATCGCGACTCGCGGCCACGACAGCAGCGCTGCGGCCGAAGCCGCCCCGGCGGCGAGCGCGCTCCGACGCCGGGGATCGAAGGAATCACGTGAGCTCATGGAAAGCGATCATCCTGCGGCGACCAGGGCCGCGCAAGTCTTGCCCGTCAGGCGCAGGGCCCGACTCGGCGCGACTTGATCGTCACCGTATCGGTTCCGGCGGGACCCTTGGTGGTCTTGAACGTCTCGGATGTGTCGCCGTGAAAGGTCGTCTTGCTCTCGATCGTCCGATCGCCGACGACGATCACGTACGACAGCGTATTGCCCTGCAGATCGAACGAGCGGATTGCCTTCTGCATCGACGGCGCCTGCTTCTCGAAATAGGCGCGCGCCGTCTGGCTGTCGCTGTTGAGGCTGGCCGCTTCGGCGTCGCTCATGCAGGCCGCGAACTTGGAGGAATCGGCCTTGCGAACCGTGACGTGCTCCCATTGGCCACCCGAGACGCGCGGCGCTGCGAGTGCGGCGGCAGTGGCGAAGAAGACCAGCGTGCCGACAAAAGCCATCGGCATGAAGCGTCGGGTGGTGTGTGTCATGGACGAACTATAGGCGTCGATTCGGCGTCGTCGGGCGCGAGGAGTCGCCCGAACGCGAACTTGCATCCGAACATCAGCACACCCGCGCAAACCACCAGCGCCGCATGCAGGCCCCAGAACTCGCGGCCGGGCATCGTCTCCAGAAAACCGGCGAGCCAGCCGACGAAGATGTTGCCGACGAACAGGTGCAGGTAGTAGATGCCGATCACCAGACCCTCGAGCCGCTTCGGCGCGACGCGCGAATAGAGCGCCAGACCGACCGGCAGGATGTTGGCGAAGCCGAGGTCGTTGACGATCGTGTAGCCGAGCGTCCAGATCAGGCTCGCCTTCTCGTGGGTGGTCTCGACCAGGGCCGCGGCGATGGCGATCAGCGCCGGGCCGCCGGCGGCGATCAGGCAGCCGAGCGCCATCTTCGTCAGCTCGTCGGGCTCGCGCCGCCGCTGCGCCCACCAGCGCCAGAACGCGATCGAAGCGAGCATCGTCACCGTGCTCACGACCGCATCGACCGCCTGCAGCCACGTCACCGGCACCTGCCAGCCGAACAGCACCAGGTCCATGTACTTCTGCGACCACAGCGGAAAGGCGTTTCCGTATTGCTGGTTGCCGACGATCGAGAGCATCAGCACCGGCAGCAGCACCACGAGCAGCGCGAGGCGCCCCTTCTCGGCCCCGGTCATGCCGGTGCGGGCCTCGGCCGCCCTCGCCTTGCGGCCGAGCGCCGGCTCGGGCGGCAACCAGCGCCGGCCCGTCAGGTAGACCGCCAGGCCGATCAGCATGCCGACGCCGGCGGCACCGAAGCCCCAGTGCCACGCCACTTTTTCGCCGAGCGTGCCGCAGACGATGGGCGCCAGGATCACCGCGATCTGCACCGCGAGCAGGAAGATCTGGAAAGCGCTGGCGCGCCGCTTGTCGCCGGGCGCGTAGAGGTCGCCCACTTGCGCGGCGATGTTGCCCTTGAAGCAACCGACGCCGATCAGCAGGCACGCGATGGCGATGAGAAAACTCGCTTCGAAGGCCATCAGGAAATGACCGAGCGCCATCAGGCTCGCGCCGATGACCACCGTCCTGGTGCGGCCGAGCAC
>JALYSL010000130.1 GCA_030854825.1 Pseudomonadota bacterium | reverse complement strand
GGGCCGAAGCTGAGCGTCGCGCCGGCGTAGGCGGCGGTGACGACCTCGCTCAGCTCGGCCTGGGCGAGCTCGGCGATCGCGTGGACGGCGGCGATCTCCATCTCGACCGTGATCGTCGTCGCGCCGGAGTCGAGCGCGCCGCGGAAGATGTACGGGAAGCAGAGAACATTGTTGATCTGGTTCGGGTAGTCGGTGCGGCCGGTGGCGATGATGGCGTCGTTGCGGACCGCGTTGACTTCCTCTGGCAGGATCTCCGGTGTCGGGTTGGCGAGCGCGAAGATGATCGGGTTGGCGCGCATCGTCGCCACCATGTCCGGCTTGAGCACGCCGGCGGCGGACAGGCCGAGGAAGATGTCGGCACCTTTCATCACTTCGGCCAGCGTCCGCTGCGTGGTCTTCTGGGCGTAGACGATCTTGTCTTCGTCCATCAGCTCGGTACGGCCTTCGTAGACGACGCCGGCAAGATCGGTCACCCAGATGTTCTGGCGCGGCACCCCGAGCTTGACGAGCAGACCCAGACAGGCGAGTGCCGCCGCGCCGGCGCCGGAAGTGACGAGCTTGACTTCGTCGATCTTCTTGCCGCTCACCTTCAGCGCGTTGAGCACGCCGGCACCGACCACGATGGCGGTGCCGTGCTGGTCGTCGTGGAAAACCGGAATCTTCATCCGCGAGCGGAGGGCGCGCTCGACATAGAAGCAGTCCGGCGCCTTGATGTCTTCGAGGTTGATGCCCCCGAACGTCGGCTCGAGCGCAGCGATGAGGTCGATCAGCTTGTCGAGATCCTTCTGGTCGACCTCGATGTCGAAGACGTCGATGCCGGCGAACTTCTTGAAGAGGACAGCCTTGCCTTCCATCACCGGTTTCGCGGCGAGCGGGCCGATGTCGCCGAGGCCCAGTACCGCCGTGCCGTTGGTGATGACGGCGACCAGATTGCCGCGCGACGTATAGCGAAAAGCGGCGGCCGGGTCGGCAGCGATCTCTTCGCACGCTGCTGCCACGCCGGGCGAATAGGCGAGGGCCAGGTCGTGCTGATTGACCAGCTGCTTGGTCGCCGCGATGGCGATCTTGCCGGGCGTTGGAAATTCGTGATAGTCGAGCGCGGCGCGGCGAAGCTCGGCGGCTCGTTGTTCGGAAGTGGACATGGGCTTTGCGGCCGGGTAAAGGTTCGGCGGAAGCGGTGCGTGCACCGTGGTCGACCATCATTGCAGACTGTGCAGCGCCCAGACACCGATATTTCCCGGGTTGGCGGCAGGGCGCCCGCCTATGATCGCCACCCGACCATGACCCCTCTCGGCGAATTCGAGCTGATCGAGCGATTCTTCTCGCGCCCTGCGCAGCGTGTCTTGCTCGGCGTCGGTGACGACTGCGCGCTCATCGCGCCGGCCGAGGGAATGGCGCTTGCCGTCTCGACCGACATGCTGGTCGAGGGCCGGCACTTCCTCTCGACTGTGGCGCCGGATCGCCTGGGCCACAAAGCGCTCGCCGTAAACCTGAGCGATCTGGCGGCCTGCGGTGCGCGACCCTTGGCGTTCACGCTGGCGCTGGCGTTGCCCTGCGCCGATGCGTCGTTTCTCGCCGCGTTCTCGCGCGGTCTGTGGGCGATCGCCGATTCGCATGGCTGCGAGCTCGTCGGCGGCGACACGACGCGCGGCCCGCTGACGATCGCCATCACCGTCTTCGGCGAAGTGCCGTCCAGCAGCGCTCTGCTGCGTTCCGGCGCGCGGCCCGGCGACGATCTCTATGCGAGCGGCACGCTGGGCGATGCCCGGCTCGCGCTCGAGGTCTTTCGCGGGGCTGTCGACGTGACCGGGGAGGTCTTCGCTCGCGTCCGCCGTCGCATGGAAGCGCCGGAGCCGCGTGTCGCGCTCGGCGTGGCCCTGCGCGGCCTGGCGACGAGCGCGATCGATGTTTCGGATGGCCTGGCTGGCGACCTCGGCCACATCCTGAGACGCTCCGGCGTCGGCGCGACGGTCGATGTCGACGCGCTGCCGCGCAGCGTCGATCTGGCGGCGCAATCCGAGGCCTTGCAGCGCCTCTGCCAGGTCGCCGGCGGCGATGATTATGAGCTCGTCTTCACGGCGCCTGTCGATCATCGGGCGGCGATCGCCGCTGCCGCCGCGGCGGCGAATACTGGCGTCACGCGCATCGGCCGAATCGAGGCGGCGCCCGGTCTTCGCTGGGTCGACGCCGCTGGCTGCGAGGTGAACGTCGCGTCGACCTCGTTCGATCACTTTCGCGCCGAAGCGCAGGCGCCCGCGCCGTGATCCACGAGCCCGCGCTGAACCCACCGCTTCTCGGCCCGGCCCGCAAGCCCGACTGGCGCTTCCTGCTCGCGCACCCGGCCCATTTCATTGCCCTCGGCTTCGGCAGCGGGCTGGCGCCGATCGCCCCCGGCACCGCCGGCACGCTTTGGGCCTGGCTCGTCTTCTCGGCGCTGCAACCGCCGATGAGCGAGCCGGCGCGAGCCGTTGTCCTCGTCGTCGCGACGCTGATCGGCTGGTGGGCGTGCACGGTGACAGCGCGCCATCTCGCTCAGGCCGATCCGTCCTCCGTGGTCTGGGACGAGGTTGTCGCCTTCTGGCTCGTCCTCTGGTTCGTGACGCCGTCCGGTTTCTGGGTGCAAGCGTTCGCCTTTGCCCTTTTTCGTCTTTTCGACGCCGCCAAGCCCGGCCCCGTCGCTTGGGCCGATCAGCTCTTCAAGCGGCGCCGCGGCCCATCCATCGGTTGGGCGCAGGGCTTCGGCATCCTGTTCGACGACTTCGTCGCCGCTTTGTGCGCGTTGCTGGTGATCGCGCTATGGAAATTCATCTGAGCAACTCGGCGCTCATCGAACGGCTCGCTGCTGCGCTGCGCTCGAGCGGCACGCGAATGGCGACGGCGGAGTCATGCACCGGCGGTCTCATCGCCGCGGCCTGCACTTCAGTCGCCGGATCGAGCGACTGGTTCGAGCGCGGCTTCGTCACCTACTCGAATGAAGCAAAGACCGAGATGCTCGGCATACCGACGACGCTGATCGCTCGGCACGGTGCGGTCAGCGCCGAGGTGGCTCGTGCGATGGCCGAAGGGGCGCTGACGCATTCGCGTGCCAGCCTGGCGGTGGCGGTGACCGGTATCGCCGGGCCCGGAGGTGCAACGCCCGGCAAGCCGGTCGGGACGGTGTGGATCGCCATCGCTTCGGCCGGTCAGACCGCCGAAGCGACGCTGCTTCAGGCGACCGGAGATCGTGCCGCGGTTCGCAGGGCCTCAGTCGAACGCGCATTGAACCTGCTCATTGAGCGTTGCGAGCCGGGGTGAAGGCGATATCCTTAAGCGGTCAAGGCCAGCCGCGCCGCCGGACGACCACCGACCCGCGATGTTTCCTCGACGAGCATCAAGACCAGGCGCCTCAATCCCTGCCACGGCTCGAGAGGCCAGTCGGGGTGCTTCAGGCCCTTGACGAGGCCATCGCAGATCTGTGCGGCTTCGAGCAGATGGCTGATCGCGGCATCGCTCAGCAGCGCCAAGGCACGCTCGAAGACTCGCTCCTTCGCGCCCCAGACCCTGGCTTCGCGCAGCGCCATCGGCAGGGGTTGGCCATTGCCGAGCGCGTCTTTCACACGCTTCAGACCGCGGATGTCTTCGGCCAGTGTCCAGTGCACGAGCACCGCCGCTTCGCCCTCTGCTTCCAGCCCTTCGAGCATGCGCAGCGCGCGCGCTGTCTGACCGGCGAGCACGGCTTCGCCGAGCTTGAAGACGTCGTAGCGGGCGACGTTGAGAACGGCCGCTTCGATCTGCTCGAAGGTGAGCTCGCCTGGCGGATAGAGCAGGCCGAGCTTCTGGACTTCTTGGTGCGCAGCCAGCAGATTGCCTTCGATCCGGTCGGCGAAAAAGGCCAACGCGCGCTGGCCCTGTGGGCCCGACGCGACGCCCTGGCCTTGCGTCGCCATGCGCTGCGCGATCCAGGCCGGCAACGCCGCCCGCTCGACGGCGTGCACGCGCACCGTCAGCCCGGCACGATCGAGCGCCGCGAACCAGCCACTTTTTTGCTGCATGCCGTCGAGCCTGGGCAACTGCACGAGGGTGATGACGTCGCGGCCGCCGCCGGCGACTGCCGTCTCGCAATAGCGCTGCAACGCCTCGGCGCCCTCCTTGCCGGGCTTGCCCGACGAGATCCGGATCTCGACCAGTTGCCGGTCGGCGAAGAGGCTGAGCGCCTGGGCCGCGCCAAGCAGACTGCTCCAGTCGTAGTGCGCACCGGCCACCGTATGCACCTGGCGCTCGCTGCAACCGGCGGCGCGGGCGGCACTGCGGATCGCATCGCAGGCTTCCTGGACGAGCAGCGGCTCGTCGCCCCACACGGTATAGACCGGGACGAGCCCACGCTCGAGATGCCGGGTGAGCGCGTCGCCCTTGATGTGCATCAGAGCAATTGCACGGAAGCGAGTCGGCGCAATACCTGGGAGACGATGTCGCTCTGCATGGCTCGATAGAGAGAGGCTTCTTCCTGCTCCTTGGCGAGCGCCGCGCTTTCGGTATAGGTGAGCTCGCGCTTGAGGAGAATCTCGCTGGCCGGAAGGAGCTCTTTGCCGTTCGCCGTGCGAAGCTGAAAACGGAAGCGCGAACGTAGCTCGTACTCGCGAACCAGGTTCGCCGCGGTCGTTGCCACGACGCTCTTTTCGCGCTCGTCGGTGAGCGCCTGCAGCACCACTTCGGCATCCTTCAGCGCCTCGACGACATGGGTCGTGGTGCTGGCGTCGATATTGCGCTTGAGCTCGTCGGCGAGCGGCGAACGGGCCGGGAAGCCGGTGAGCAGGATCGTCTTGAAGCGGAGCTCGGGCGGCTTCTTGAGCTCGAAGCCGCAGCCGCTCAAGGCCGCAACGGCAAGGGTGACGACGAATCGGCGGCGGCCCGGCATCAGAGCACGATGTTGACGAGCCGACCCGGTACGACGATGACGCGCTTCACCGGCGCCCCATCGCTGAAGCGCAGGAATTCCGGCGCCGCGAGCGCGGCTGCTTCGATGCCGGCCTTGGTGGTCTTGGCTGGCACTCGGATGCTGCCGCGCAGCTTGCCGTTGACCTGCAGCATCAGCTCGATCTCGGCTTGCACGAGCGCCCGCTCATCGACCGCCGGCCAGGGCGCATCGAGCAGTGCGCCCAGCTCGCTGTCGTAGCCGAGGTCGCCCCAAAGTGCCCACGTCGTGTGCGGACAAACGGGGTAGAGCACACGCAGCAGGACACCGAAGCTCTCGCGCAGTGCTGCCGCCTCGGCATTGATGTTTGCTTCGAGCGCGTTGAGGAGCTTCATGGCACCCGAGACGACAGTGTTGTATTGCATGCGCTCGTAGTCGTAGCTGACCTGGCGCAATACCGTGTGGATTTCGTGGCGCAGCGGTGAGCTGCTGGTCGCCGGCCGGCCGGCCGGCGCTGTGAGGGTCCGGGAGTGCTTGACGGCAAACTTCCAGAGCCGTTTCAGGAACCGATTCGCGCCTTCCACGCCGGCGTTGTTCCAGTCGAGCGTCTGCTCGGGCGGCGACGCGAACATGACGAAGAGGCGCGCCGTGTCGGCACCGTACTTGTCGATGATCTCCTGCGGGTCGACGCCGTTGCGCTCGGTCTTGCCCATCTTCAGCATGCCGCGGTATTGAACTTGCGTTCCGTCCGCGAGGCGGCCGAAACGCCAGGGCTTCAGGGCTGCTCCCTCCTCTGCCCCTTCTTCTGCGAGAGAGGAGTCAACCCCGTCGGCGTCGTTTTTTTCGTCGACCGGCGTGACCTCGTCGGGCGGGAAATAGTCGATGCCGCCTTGCGCCGTCTGGCGCGCCCAGACGTGGTTGAGGACCATCCCCTGCGTCAGCAGCTTCGTGAAAGGCTCGTCGATATCGACCAGCTTCAGGTCGCGCATGACCTTGGTCCAGAAGCGCGCATAGAGCAGATGCAGGATGGCATGCTCTATGCCGCCGATGTACTGGTCCATCGGCATCCAGTACTTCGTGCCAACGCCCACCATCGCGCCGTCGAGCTTGGGGTCGCAGTAGCGCATGAAGTACCAGGCGCTGTCGACGAAGGTGTCCATCGTGTCGGTTTCGCGGCGCGCCGGCTGGCCGCACTTCGGGCACGCGCAATTCAGGAATGCCGCGTCCTTGTTCAACGGGTTGCCGCTGCCGTCGGGGATCAGGTCTTCGGGCAGGATGACGGGCAGGTCTCTTTCCGGCACCGGCACGACGCCGCAGGCGCTGCAATGGACGATCGGAATCGGCGTGCCCCAATAGCGCTGACGACTGATGCCCCAGTCGCGCAGGCGCCAGGCCGTCTGCTTGCCGCCGAGGCCGCGATGCTCGAGCGCGTGCGCCACCGCATCGACCGCATTGAGGTGGTCGAGGCCGCTGTAGTTGTCGGAATTGACGGTGATGGCGCAATCGGTCTCAGCGTACCAGTCCTGCCAATGGTCGTACGTGAAGTGCTTGCCATCGACGTGGATGACCTGGAGCAGGTCGATGCCGTACTGCTTGGCGAAGGCGAAGTCGCGCTCGTCGTGAGCCGGCACGCCCATCACGGCGCCGTCGCCGTAGTTGATGAGCACATAGTTGCCGACCCAGAGCGGGATCGATTCGTGGCTGAGCGGATGCGCGACGTGCAGGCCAGTGAAGATGCCCCTCTTTTGCTGCGTCGCGAGCTCGGCCTCGGTCGTGCCGCCGGCCTTGCAGGCCTCGAGGAAAGCCGCGACTTCCGGACGCGACGCTGCGGCGTGCACGGCCAGCGGGTGCTCGGGGGCAACGGCGCAGAAGGTCACGCCCATGATCGTGTCGGCCCGTGTCGTGAAGACGTAGAGGCGGCCGCCGCCAATCAGTGCGCCATCGCCGCCGCGGATCGTGTGCGGGAAAGCGAAGCGAACGCCTTCGCTCTTGCCAATCCAGTTTTCCTGCATCGTCTTGACGCGCTCGGGCCAGCCGGGCAGACCCGAGCGCACGCAATCGAGCAACTCGTCGGCGTATTTCGTGATCTTCAGGTAGTAGCCGGGGATCTCGCGCTTTTCGATGAGCGCGCCGGAGCGCCAGCCGCGACCCTCGACGACCTGTTCGTTGGCCAGCACGGTCTGGTCGACCGGATCCCAGTTGACGACCTGCGTACGGCGTTCGGCAATGCCGGCCTCGAGCATCTTCAGGAACAGCCACTGATTCCATTTGTAGAAACTCGGATCGCAGGTCGCGATCTCGCGGCTCCAGTCGATGGCCAGACCCATCGACTGCATCTGCGCCTTCATGGCGGCGATGTTTTCGCGGGTCCATTTCGCCGGTGGGACGCCGTTCTTCATCGCCGCGTTCTCGGCGGGCAGTCCGAAGGCGTCCCAGCCCATCGGCATCAGCACGTTCATGCCCGTCATGCGCAGGTGGCGCGCCAGCATGTCGTTGATCGTGTAGTTGCGCACATGGCCCATGTGCAGCCGCCCGCTCGGGTACGGCAGCATCGAGCAGGCATAGAACTTCGGCCGCTCCCTGTCTTCGCTGACGCGATAGACATCGGCCGCGGACCACGCCGCCTGGGCGCGTTGCTCGATCTGGCGCGGGTCGAAATCCGGGTTCATGAAGCGGCGACTCGGCGAGCAGGCATCAATCGATTATAGAAAGCCACCTGCGCTCCGATGCCGAAGGGCTCTGCTTGGCGGTTCGCTCGATCGGGGGCCTCGTCCTCCGACAGAGGTTCTCGACGCGGAGCCGGCTGGCGCCGAGCATGGCGGCCATCACTGCACCTCGCATCCTCGCCGTCGCAGAGCGGCCGCAGCGATATGCTCATGAAGCTGAAGCCGAATCTCGACGCCGACGCCGACGCCGACGCCGACGCCGACGCCGACGTCGTCGTCGTCGTCGGGCAGCGCGACGGTGCGGCAAGTACCGCAGCCAAGTTGGCGCACTCAGGGTCGAAGCGCCCGACGGCCCGTGCTTTCTGGTCGGCAGCGGCCTGACCGACGCGCTGCGCCGCGATCCGCCGCCGATCGGCACCGTCATCACGTATCGCTATCGTGATGTCACTTCCACCGGGCTGCCGCGATTCGCGACCTATCTGAGGCGGTACGACGCGCTCTGAGCGCGTTATTGCGATCGAGTCGTCTCAGGAAGCGCTGGCCGCCGGGTTCGGCTCGGTGACGAAGCCGATCCTGCTGAGACCGGCCTTCTGCACGACGCCGATCAACTCGGCGACGCGTCCGTAGGCGACGCCGCGATCGGCGCGCAACTGCACCTCGGTCTGCGGGTTGCGCCGGGCGGCGGCGCCGACGCGGGCGGCGAAGGTGTCGGCGTCGACTGCTTCGTCGCCGAAGAAATAGTGGCCGTCGCGATCGAGCGCCACGGCAATGAACTGCGGCGTGTCGCTCGGCTGCGCCGCGTCGGTCTGCGGCAGATCGAGCTTGAGGCTCGAGGTCATGAGCGGCGCCGTGATCATGAAGATGACAAGCAGCACGAGCATGACGTCGATCAGCGGCGTCATGTTGATGTCGCTCATCGGGCTCGCTACGGGCGTGCGTTCCAGGCGGCCGAATTTCATTCGGGCTCCGACGCGGACCCGGCCGGGCGCCGGGATGCCGCGAGCCTGGCCGAGTCTTCCTGAGAGGCATCGCCGGCATGGCGCGCCGGCGCTTCACCCATCACGATCATCTCGCGCAAATCGTGAGCGAAGCCCTCGAGCTCGGCTTCGCTGGCGGCGACGCGCTTGCTGAAGACGTTGTACGCGAGCACCGCCGGAATGGCGACAGCCAGGCCGGCCGCGGTCATGACCAGCGATTCACCGACGGGGCCCGAGACCTTCTCGATCGTGATGGCGCCGGCCGCCGAGATGCTGAGCAGCGCGTGATAGATGCCCCAGACCGTGCCGAACAGCCCGATGAAAGGCGCGGTACTGCCGATCGACGCCAGCAGCACCTGACCGAACTGCAGCTGCGCCAGCACGCGATGCAAGGCGTCGCGCAGCCGCCGCGTCAATTGCGAATCGGCATGCCCTTTGGCCTCGAGGGTACCGCCGGGCGGCACCGTCAAAGCGGCGGTGACCAAGGGTGAGAGGATCGCTTCGCGATCGAAGGCGGTGAGTTGTCCGCGCCCGATCTCGACCGAGGGCGCGGCCCAGAACGCCGGCACGGCACGACGCAGATCGACCTGCACGCGATGCAGCAGCCAGCCTTTCCAGAAGATCACCACCCAGGCGCTGATGGACATTAGAAGCAGCAGCGACGCGACGCTGCGCGTGATGATGTCGCCCTGCGACCAGAAGCTCGCGAAGCCGTTCATGACGTCAATCCGAGCACGTCGTTCATGCCGAACAGTCCCTTCTGCTTTGCCGCAAGAAAGCGCGCCGCGCGCAAGCTGCCCTGGGCGTAGGTGGCGCGGCTCGACGCGCGGTGCGCGATCTCGACCCGCTCGCCGCTGCCGGCAAAGACGACGATGTGATCGCCGACGACGTCGCCGCCGCGCAGCGAGGCGAAGCCGATGCTGCCGGG
>JALYSL010000141.1 GCA_030854825.1 Pseudomonadota bacterium | reverse complement strand
GCAGCGCGATGTCGGCGGGCGACAGGCCCATCTCGGCGAGCACCGCGTCGGTGTCTTCGCCGAGCCGCGGCGCCGAGGTGCGCACGCTGCCAGGCGTGCGCGAGAGCTTGGGCACGATGCCCGGCACGTCGAGCTCGCGGCCTTCGCGCGTGCGCTGTGACAGGATCATGTCGCGGGCCCGGTAGTGCGGGTCTTCGTCGATGTCCTTCGCGGTATAGACCTTGCCGACCGGCACGTTGGCTTCGCCGAGCACCGCGACTACTTCGTCGACGGGCCGCGACGCCGTCCAGGCGCCGATCGCAGCGTCGATCTCGCCGACGCGGGCGACGCGGCCAGCGTTGCTCGCGAGATCCGGCGCGGCGGCGAGATCGGGCCGGCCGACCGCCTGCATCAAGCGGCGAAAGATGCTGTCGCCGTTGCCGGCGACGAGCACGTGGCCATCGCTGCACGAGTACGCGTTCGACGGCGCGATGCCGGGCAAAGCGCTGCCGGCGGCGTCGCGCACCGCGCCGAAGGCGCTGTATTCCGGCAGCAGGCTTTCCATGACACTGAAGACCGACTCGTGCAGCGCCACGTCGATCACCTGGCCCGCGCCGCCGTTCGCCTTGCGGTGGTAGAGCGCGAGCAGCACGCCCATCGTGCCGTGCAGCGCCGCCAACGTGTCGCCGATCGAGACGCCGCAGCGCACCGGCACGCGGCCCGGCTCGCCGGTAAGGTGGCGCAGCCCGCCCATCGCCTCGCCGATGACGCCGAAGCCGGGCCGGTCGCGGTACGGCCCGGTCTGCCCGTAGCCCGAGATGCGCAGGATCACAAGGCCCGGATTGAGCGCGGCGAGCGCGTCGGGTCCGAGCCCCCAGCCTTCGAGCGTGCCGGGTCGAAAATTCTCGACCAGCACGTCGGCCTCGGCGATGAGCTTGCGCGCGAGCTCCTGGCCCTCGGCGACGCGCAGATCCAACGCGATCGAGCGTTTGTTGCGCGACTGCACCTGCCACCAGACGGAGGTGCCATCCTGCAACAGACGCCAGTTGCGCAGCGGATCACCGGCGCCGGGCGGTTCGATCTTGATGACCTCGGCACCGAATTCGCCGAGCAGCTTGCCGGCGAACGGACCGGCGATGAGCTGGCCCATCTCGACGACGCGAACGCCGTGCAACGCGCCCTGCGTGGCGGGCGCGCTGGCGGTCGATGAAGGGGAGGAAGTCGGCATGCGAGGCTCCGCGGTGATTCTGCGAGCAGTGTGCCGCTGCGCGCCGGGCAACCTCCCGCGAACGTCGTCGAAGCCTGACGGCTCGTCAGTATCGGCGCGTGCCTCACCGCGCCGCTAGGGGCTGGCCAGAAACTCGGCGATGGCGAGGTTGGTCAGGGCCGGCCGATCGGTGAACGTGCCGTGGCCGGTGCCAGGCTCGATCAGCAGCTGGGCGTGCGGCAAGGCGCGAAAGATCTCGACGCTGCCCTCGACCGGCGTGAAGTCGTTGTCGCCGCCGATCACCAGCACCCGCGCCTGGATCGCCTTCAGCGCCGCCGGCTCGATGACGACCGGCGTCAGCCACAACGAATACGACTTCATCAGCAACTTCTGCCACTGCATCGGCCCATCGGGCGCGACAGCCTGATAGTCGGTGCGAAAACTCGGCGGCAGGGTCTTCTCGACCTGGCCAACTCTTTCGGCCAGCTGCGCCTCTGACCACTGGCTGCGCCGCTTCAGCTCCTCGGGGGGCAGCTCCGGTCTGAGGTTGGCGCCCGAGACGACGAGCCTGCGCACCAGCTCCGGGTGGTCGTGCGCCAGGATCAGGCCGATGTTGGCGCCGTCGCTGTGGCCGACGATGTCGACCGGGCCGAGGCCGAGCTTCTCGATCGCCGCGGCCGTGTCGTCGGCCATCGCCTGATAGGTGAATGGGCGGCCGTTGTCGGGGCTGTGGCCGTGGCCGGGGCGGTCGATGCCGATCACCTTGCGCGTCGCCGCGAAATAGTCGCGCTGTCTGGCGAAGTTGTTGTCGAAATAGAGCAGGCCGCCGTGCAGGAAAAGGAGCGGCGGGCCGCTGCCGAAGGTCTCGACATAGATCTTCGAGCCGCCGACATCAAGGTAGGCGGCGGTATCCGGCGCAGTCCCGGCCGATGTTGCCGGCCACGCGGGTAAAAGAATGGCAGCGGCGAGTGCGAGCGACGAAAGCAAGCGCATCGGTGATTCTCGAAGTCAGTGGCGCTATATTGCGCCCTCGCGAAAAGCTGCTCTTGAGCCACCCATGCGCCTCATCACTTTCACGCCCGGCAACGAGAGCTCGCCCAGGATCGGCTTGCGTACTGACGAGCGCGTGCTCGACATTGCCGCCGCGGCCACCGTGGCCGGCCTGGACGCCATGCCCGCGAGCATGAAGGCCCTCCTCGCCGCCGGACCCGATGCCCTGGCACGCCTGCATCACCTCATCGCTGCGGCGCGAAAGGACGACGGCCGTTTCGGCGCAGCCTGGCTCGATGCGGCGACGATCCGCTATCTGCCGCCCGTGCCCGACGCCGACAAGTTCCTCTGCGTCGGCAAGAACTACCGCAGCCACCTCGAGGAGCTGAAGCGCAGCAACCTCATCCGCGAGATCCCGAACGAGCCCACCGCCTTTGTCAAGCTCAACTCCTGCCTCATCGGCCACGATGCGAAAGTGGCGCGGCCCGACGGCATCGTCCGGCTCGATTACGAGCCCGAGCTGGTGTTCGTGATCGGCAAGCGCGCGCTCGGCGTGAAGAAGGAATACGCGTTCAGCCATATCGCCGGCGTGACCATCCTCAACGACCTCACCGATCGCGATTCGCAGGAGCGCGAAGTGGCCTCGGGCTCGCGCTTCTGGACCGGCAAGAACGTTCCCGGCTTCGGCCCGCTCGGCCCCGAGCTCATCACCCTCGACGAGATCGCCGATCCGTACGACCTGTGGATGACCTGCTCGGTCAACGGCGAGCTGCGCATGCGCGTCAACACCCGCGAGCAGATCTGGAAGCTGCCCGACATCCTCGAGCACTTCTCGCGCTTCATCCCGATCGAACCGGGCGACATGTTCTCGACCGGCGCGCCCGGTGGCGTCGCCGTCGGCAAGCCGAACGCGGCGGCGCTGTTCCTCAAGCCCGGCGACGTGGTCGAGTGCGGCATCGAGGGCTTCGCCAGCTTGCGCACCACCATCGTCGCGCCGCCGACGCACCCCAAGGGCTGAGCGCCCTGCCGCGCCCCGGTGCCCCGACCGCCGCTCAGTCTCGCCAAGGAAAAGGCATGAACGCCTCGGAAAACTCCGCCCACCGGGCCGGCGCCCGCGCCTTGTTCGGCGCCTTGCTCGCCTTGACCATCGGCAGTGCGAGCGCGCAATCGTTCCCGAACCGCAACGTCATCATCGTCGTCCCGTTCGCGCCCGCCGGCGGCGCCGACACGCTGGCCCGCGTGCTGGCGCCGCGCCTGAGCGCGATGTGGGGGCAGAGCGTGATCGTCGAAAACCGCGCCGGGGCCAGCGGCCACATCGGCACCGAGCAGGTAGCCAACGCCGCGCCCGATGGCTACACGCTGGTCATGGCGTCGACCGCGGCCATCACCGAGCAGAACATCGTCAAGCTGGCGCCGGTGGCGCTGGTTTCGGCCGAGGCTTACACGCTGGTGGTGAACGCGAACGTGCCGGTCGCCAACGTGCGCGAGCTCATCGCCTATGCGAAGGCGAACCCGGGCAAGCTCCACTTCGGCTCGTCGGGCATCGGCGCCGCATCACACCTGTCGGGCGAGCTCTTCAAGGCCGAAGCCAAGGTCGACATGGTCCACGTGCCTTACAAGGGCACCGACCAGGCGCTCACCGACCTGCTCGGCGGCCAGATCGAGCTCATGTTCGCGCCGACGCAGACGGTGATTCCGCAGATCAAGTCGGGGCGGCTTCGCGCTCTCGCCGTGACGGGCGATCGGCCGCTCGAAGCGCTGCCCTCGCTGCCGACGGTGGCGAGCTCGGGTCTGCCCGGCTACACGGTGCAGGGCTGGTTCGGACTGCTGGCGCCGAAGGGCACGCCGCCGGCGGTGATCGCCAAGCTGCACGACGACGTCAACAAGGTGCTGGCCTTGCCCGAGGTGAAGAAGGATCTGCTCGCCAAAGGCGCGGAGCCCGGCAGCGGCTCGTCGGCGGAGTTCGGCAGCTTCATCGGCGAAGAGCAGGGCAAGTGGGCGAAGCTGATCAAGGACGCCGGCATCGTCCTCGAATAGATCATGAGCGCCACGCCGAAGCCGCCCGACCTCGTGCCCGACCCGGCGCTTTCCGCGTCGGCACAGGACAACCTCGAGGCGATGGCCGACCTGGCCGACAGGGAGGACGCCGACGTCGCGCCGCTGCGCGCAGCCATCGAGCGGATCAGCAGCTTCTTCGGTACGCCGGGGTACTTCGTCTTCGTGTTGCTCTTCATCGCCTCCTGGGTCGGCGGCAACCTGTGGGGCGCGTCGCAGGGCTGGCAGCACGTCGACAAGGCGCCCTTCTTCTGGCTGCAGGGCATCGTCAGCTCGAACGCGCTGCTGCTGACCATCGCTGTGCTGATCCGACAAGACCGGATGGCGCAGCTGGCCCAGCACCGGGCTCACCTCGACCTGCAGATCAACATGCTGACCGAGCGCAAGGTCACCAAGGTGCTCGAGCTCGTCGATACCTTCCGCCGCGAGCGCTCGCTGCCGACAGACGAGGAAACCGGCGAGCTCATCAAGCCAGCCGATCCACAGGCCATCATGAGCGCGATCAAGCGAAGCGATTCGTCCGACGCGAAGGGCTCGACCTGAGGCGACTGGCTCGGCGCCTTACGCCGCGAAGCCGGCGTCAGACGTGCATCGCCGCCAGCGTCCGCGTCACCGCTTCGCCGATGTCGGGGGAGCGGACCGCCGGCCCCAGCCGCTTCAGCGTGGAGCTCGCGAGATAGCTTCGAAGGTGGAAGAACTCGGGGCTCGTTTCGGCGCTCGCGTCGAACCGGCTCAGATCCTTCAGCTCGCCTTCGGCGAGGCGCTCGCCGAGCCGGGCGCAGAGATAGCAAAGTGCCAGGCGATCGGCGCGCTCGGCCTCGAAGTCGGTGCTCGGCGTGTACAGGACCGCGTCGATCTCGGCGGCGTC
>JALYSL010000138.1 GCA_030854825.1 Pseudomonadota bacterium | reverse complement strand
AGGCTGAGCGCCCGGCCTTGGTGGGCGAGCAGCGCGAGCAGCTTGAGCGCGCGGGCCGACGAGGAGCCGCCCCTGTCCTTGGGGGCCGTCTTCGCTGCTCTGGCTCGGGGCATTCGGGTAAACCTCGTAAAACGGAACGTTGCGTTCCGAAAGCTACGCACCTAAGATCGCCGCAAAAGAGCGGCACAGGTCGAACTGCCATTGGATCAGACAAGCGCAATCCGCAACGGAGACCGATCGCCGATGAGCGACGAGTTCGACTACATCGTGATCGGCGCCGGCTCTGCCGGCTGCGTGCTCGCCGCCCGGCTGAGCGAGAACCCGGCGGTTCGCGTCCTCCTGCTCGAGGCCGGCCCTCGCGACGGCTCGCTCTGGATCCACCTGCCGATCGGCTACGGCAAGACGATGTGGAGCGACCGCGTCAACTGGCGCTACTACACCGAGCCCGATCCGAACATGAACGGCCGGCGTATCTACTGGCCGCGCGGCAAGACGCTCGGCGGCTCGAGCTCGATCAACGGCCTCATCTATATCCGCGGCCAACGGGAGGACTACGACCGGTGGTCAGCGCTCGGCAATCGCGGCTGGGCCTGGAGAGACGTGCTGCCGTACTTCGTGAAATCGGAAGGCAACCAGCGCGGCAGCAACGAATGGCATGGCGGCGACGGGCCACTGAAGGTGTCCGACATCGGCGGCCGCGATCCGCTTGTCGACGCCTTCATCGCCGGCGCCGAAGAGATCGGCGTGCCGCGCACCGACGATTTCAACGGCACGGCGCAGGAGGGCGCCGGTTACTTCCAGCTGACGACCTGGAAGGGCTGGCGCTGCAGCACCGCCACAGCCTATCTCGACCCGGCGCGCGGCCGCGCCAACCTGCGCATCGAGACCGGCGCGTTCGCATCGAGCGTGATCATGGAAGGCCGGCGCGCCGTCGGCGTGCGTTGGCGACAGGGCGGCGAGCTGCGAAGCGCGCACGCCGCCGCCGAGGTGCTGCTCTCGGCGGGCTCGATCCAGTCGCCACAGCTGCTGCAGCTTTCGGGCATCGGCCCGGCAGCACTGCTAGGCGCGCATGGCATTCCGGTCGTTCACGATGTGCCCGGGGTCGGCGAGAACCTGCAGGATCACCTGCAGATTCGAGTCACCTGCGAATCGACCCGGCCGACGACCAATGACCAACTGAATTCGTGGCTCGGACAGGCCCGGCTCGCCTGGCAGTGGCTGGTGCATCGCAGCGGCCCGCTCGCGGTCGGCATCAACCAGGGCGGCTGCTTCATGCGGGCCTTGCCCGAGGCGAAGACTCCCGACATCCAGTTCCACGTGGCGACCTTGTCGGCCGATATGGCGGGTGGCAAGGTGCATCCGTTTTCCGGCTTCACGATGTCGACCTGCCAGTTGCGACCCGAGTCGCGCGGCCACGTACGAATTCGCTCGGCCGATCCGTTCGAGCCGCCGCAAATGCTCGCCAACTATCTGGCCACGGATCTCGACCGGCGGACGACGGTGGCCGGCGTCAGGGCCGCACGCGCGATCGCGGCGTCGGCGGCGATGCGGCCTCTCGTCGAGCGCGAGGTCACGCCCGGTCCGCAGGTAGCCAGCGACGAAGCGCTGCTCGAGTTCTGCCGCGACAACGGTGCCACGATCTTTCACCCGACCGGCACCTGCAAGATGGGCAACGACCGCATGTCGGTGCTCGACGAGCGCCTTCGTGTGCGCGGCGTTCTGTCGCTGCGCGTCATCGACTGCTCGGCAATGCCGACGCTCGTTTCGGGCAATACCAATGCGCCGGCCGTGATGATGGCCGAGAAGGCCGCCGACATGATCCGCGAGGACGCGCGGCACGGGGCTTGAGCGAATTCGATTCACCACCACGACACGAGGGAGCAGCATGGGCATGAACAACGAACAGACGATCCGCAGGGTCGTCGTCTCGGCGCTGGTCGGCGCGACGATCGAGTGGTACGACTTCTTTCTCTATGGCGTCGTCGCCGGCATCGTCTTCAACAAGCTCTACTTCCCGGGCAGCGACCCGGTGGTGGCGACGCTGCTTGCCTATACGACCTTCGCCGTCGGCTTCGTCACGCGGCCGCTCGGTGGCGTCATCTTCGGCCACTTCGGCGACCGCATCGGCAGGAAGAACATGCTCATCATGACGCTGATGATCATGGGCGTGGCCACCTTCCTGATCGGCCTCGTGCCGACCTACGCCCAGATCGGCGTCGCCGCGCCGCTGCTGTTGCTGCTGCTGCGCGTGCTCCAGGGCATCGGCCTGGGCGGCGAGTGGGGCGGAGCGGTGCTGATGGCCTACGAATATGCGCCGCCGGAGAAGCGCGGCTTCTACGCGTCGCTGCCGCAGATCGGCCTGGCGATCGGCTTGTGCCTCGCCTCGGGCGTGGTCGCGCTGCTCTCGTCGCTGCTGACCGACGAGCAGTTCCTCGCCTGGGGCTGGCGCGTCGCCTTCCTGATTTCGGCGGCAATGGTCGGCGTCGGCCTCTACATCCGCCTCAACCTGCAGGAGACGCCC
The DNA here is from genome assembly GCA_030854825.1 of Pseudomonadota bacterium. Next base: position 3,838 of record JALYSL010000138.1, on the reverse strand, counting down.
GAGTTCGCGGCCATCAAAGCGAAGAACGAACAGCTCCGCATCCCGTTCATGGACATGCTGCTCCGTTATCCGGGCAATATCCTGAAGGGCATGGGCGCGCGCTACATCGACGGCGTGTTCTTCAACGTCTTTGCCGTGTTCGCGATCGGCTATCTCGTCAATACCGTCAAGATCACGCGTACCGAGGCGTTGCTCGGCGTCATGATTTCCGCCCTCGTGATGATCGTCACCATCCCGATGTTCGGCCAACTCGCCGACCGGATCGGCCGGGCCAAGGTCTACATGTGGGGCTCGCTCGTCACCGCGATCTCGGCGTTCCCGGCGTTCTGGCTCATGACGCACAGCGGCGGCAATGTGCTGCTGGTGTGGCTGGCGATTGTCGTGCCCTTCGGCATCCTCTACGCCTCGATCTACGGACCCGAGGCGGTGCTGTTCTGCGACCTGTTCGACGCCAAGGTCCGCTATACCGGCATCTCGTTCGTCTATCAGTTCTCCGGCATCTTCGCCTCGGGCATCACACCGATCATCGCCACGGCCTTGCTGAAGTCGGGCGGCGGCCAGCCGTGGCAGATCTGCATGTACGTGCTGTTCGCCGGCATCGTCTCGGCGGCGAGCGCGGCGGCGATCGGCTCGGCCGCGAAGCGGCAAGGGGCGGTGCCCGGCTGAGGAAGTCGCGGCGCTGCGTTCGCCTACTCGAGGGCGACGTGGGCGTCGCGCACGATCCTGCCGAGGCGGTTGGTTTCGCTACGCACCAGGTCGGCGTCCTTCGAGAACAGCTCCGGCTTGGAGCCTTCGCGGCGCAATGCTTCGAGCCGCGCCGCACGTGATTGCGGCTCCAGATCGAGCAGCCCGTCCAGTGGAGGCGAGAGACGCCTCCAGCGCTCTCGATCGACGTCGATCACGGCGTGACGGAGGCGGTGATCGGGGCCGGCTGCGGCGCCGGGACGGGCATCGCCTGCGCCGGCAGGAAAGGCTCGACCGGCGCCGGCAAGGTCTTGCATTCCTCGAAGACACGGACGGTGCAGTGCGAACAGATATCGCGATCGAGCCGCTGGAAGATCGTGTCGATGGCGACGCGCTTGGCCGGAAAGATGTGATCGACGCCGAGCTCGGCGATGAAGCCGAGCTTTTGCCAGAGCTGCATCACCGGCGCTCGTGGTCGATGAAAATAGAGGTCGCCGCCGGCGGCGCGGCGCGTCTGCAGTTCGTTGCGCCACATGTCGGCGGCCGAAGGGTCGATGAAGTTCATGCTCTTGGCCATGACGAGCAGATGCTTGGGCGCATGGCGTGGCGTGCGCAGGTCGCGCAGCTGGTCGTCGACCCATGGCACGGCGCCGAAATAGACCTCGCCTTCCATGCGCACCATCTTCAGCTGCGGGCACTCGCCGAGCGGCGACGGGACATGCTCGCGCACCACGAACTTGCGGGTCGGCTCGGTCGAGTCGAATCCCATGACGCGTAGCGCCGGCTTCGAGGTCCGATAGAGGTAGGTGACGAGCGACAGGATCGTGCCGAGCAGGATCGCCATCTCGATGCGGATCGAGATCGTCGCGACGAAGGTCGCTGCGGCAATCGCGAAATCGGAACGACTCGCTTGCCAGAGCTTGCGCCAGCCCGGCAAATCGAGGAGCGTCCATGAGATCAGCATCAGCAGACCGGCGATGGCGGCCATTGGAATCAGCGCGAGCAGCGATGAGCTCGCGGCGATGAGGATGATCAGCAACAACGAGGCGAACACGGCGGCCAGCGGCGTCTGCGCGCCCGCCTCGTAGTTCGGCATCGAGCGGTTCAGCGAGCCGCACGACACGTACGAAGAGAAGAATCCACCGACGATGTTCGACAGGCCCTGGCCGCGAAACTCGCGATTGGCATCGATGGCCTGTCCGGAGCGTTCGGCCACCGCCTTGGCGATCGAGATCGACTGGCCGAGCGCGACGATGGTCAGCGCGAACGAGATGCCGATGAGATCGGGGATCGCCCGCGGGCTCACCTCCGGCAGATGAAAGCGCGGCCATATCGGCGGGATCGTGCCGACGACGGCGATCCAGTCGTGATTGGCGGGCGAGCCGAAGACGAAATGGTTCAGGGCCGTTGCCGCGGCCGTCGCTGCAACCAGGCCCGTCAGCATGTAGGGCCAGCGCGGCAGCCACGCTCTGACGGCAAGCGAGATCAGGATCGTGAACACGCCGACGCCAAAAGCGGCCGGCGCGATGTCGCCAAGGTGCCGGCCGATGTCCTCGAACAGCGCCAGCAGGCCATGCGTGGTCGGCGCCGTCAGGCCGAGCAGGTCGGTCAGCGAATGCAGCGCGATCAGCGCCGCGGCGCCGCTCATGAAGCCGCGCAGTGCCGCCGGCGATATGAAATTCGCGATCGCGCCGAGGCGCAGCGCGCCGATCAGGAACTGCATGACGCCGACGATGACGGTCACCGCCAGCGCCAGCTGAATGTAGGTTGGCGAGCCGACGAGCGCGAGCGGTGCGAGCGTCGCGAACAGGGCCAGCGAGTTGGCGTTGGTGGGCCCCGAGACGACGTGGCGGCTCGAGCCGAACAAGGCAGCGATGGTGCAGGGCACGATCGCCGTGTAGAGACCGTATTCGGGCGGCAGCCCGGCCAGCGTCGCGAAGGCGAAGCCTTGCGGCAGGACCAGCAGGGCGCCGAGGATGCCGGCGATGAAGTCGGCGCGCAGGGTCGTGGTGTTGACCGTTCGAACCCATGTGCCGAACAGGCGCGTCGCGATCTCGATCATGGTCGTCAGGGGTTTCCGCTTTGCCCTGCTAGTCTTGCGGAAGTCGGCGTGAAGTGTGAACGACGCGCAAGATTTCGACAGAGTCGCGGCGCACCCGGTAGGGTACGACGTAGCGTGTTTTCAGTACCACCAGCTCGCGTGTGCCGGGCACACGCCCCGGGCGGCCGAGGCCCGGCTGTTCGCTGAGCGCCGCCACGGCGTCAAGCACCCGCCCGACGACCGGGCGCGCCGCTATCGGGTCAGCATTGGCGATGAATGCCGCCTCGTCTTCCAGGTTGCGCAAGGCCTTGCGCAACCATCTAAGCTGCATTCACTTTCCACTTCTTGGCCAGTGCCAGCACTTCCTTGTCGCCGGCGAAGTCGCCGGCGTCGGCTTCCTTCAGTGCCGCCCGGATCTCGGCGATCTGCCATTCGTTGTTCTCTACGAACTCGCGGATCGCCTCGCTGGCCAGAAAAGACTTGCTGCGATGGGTCGATTCGGCCAGTCGATCGAGCCGGTCCTTGACCTCGTCTTCGAGGCGGATGGTCATGGTGGTGGACATGATGCGGAGAGTGTTTCTGTTGTGTACATCCTAGCACACAATATCTCCGCGCTGCGCTGTCCTCCGGGCTGAAGCCCCTTACATCCGCCCCTTCCAGGGCACGAGCTTTCTTTCTGACCAGCGCATCAGGAGGTCGAACAGATAGGCGACGACGCCGATCACGATGATGCCCATGATGACAATGTCGGTGCGCAGGAAGTTCGACGCGTTGAGCACCATCTGGCCGAGGCCGACGCTGGCGGCCACCATTTCGGCGGCGACCAGCGTGGTCCAGCCGAAGCCGATGGCGATGCGCATGCCGATCAGGATGTCGGGCAGGGCCGACGGCAGGATGACGTGGCGGATCACCTGCATGTAGCTCGCGCCCATCGAGTAGGCGGCGTTGATCTGCTCCTGCGAGGCGCTTTTCATGCCGGCGCGCGCGGCGAGCGCGAGCGGCGCGAAGCAGCTCAGGAAGATGAGCAGCACCTTCGGCGTCTCGTCGATGCCGAACCAGATGATGATGAGCGGCAGGTAGGCGAGCGGCGGCAGCGGCCGATAGAACTCGATC
>JALYSL010000113.1 GCA_030854825.1 Pseudomonadota bacterium | reverse complement strand
GAGCGCGGCCGAGCGGCCGGTCGAGTGATAGCCCGGCTGCGACTCGCGCTCGAGCAGCGCGACGCTGCCGCGCCGCGCGAGCCAAGTGCCCACCGAGGCCGCGGCGATACCGGCGCCGACGACGAGAAAATCCGCGCGGGTGTCGGTGGCCATCGATGTATTTTCACGCAGCATGATTCATGCTTGCATCGATGGCGACCCTGCCACGCTGAGCCTTTTTGCCCATGTCCGCTGTCTCCCATCCCATCGTCCGTCGCCTGTCGACGGTGACTCTGCTGCAGCGCCAGCAACTGGCCGAAGTGCTGATCGACTGCGTCGAAGGCGGCGCCTCGGTGAGCTTCATGGACCCGTTGTCGATGCCGAAGGCGCTGGCCTTCTGGGCCGGCGTGGCTGACGGCGTCGCCAGCGGCGCGCGCCTGCTGTTGGTCGCCGAAGACGAGCACGGCATCGTCGGCACGGTGCAGCTTGTGCTCGATCTGCCCGAGAACCAGCCGCATCGCGCCGACGTCTCGAAGATGCTGGTGCATCGGCGGGCGCGCTGCCAGGGTATGGGCGCGGCGTTGATGGGTGCGGCCGAAGCCGCGGCGCGCCAATGCGGCAAGACGTTGCTCGTGCTCGACACCGCGAGTTCCGACGCCGAACGGCTTTACGCGCGCATGGGCTGGCAGCTCAGCGGCACGATTCCCGGCTTCGCGCTGCTGCCGAAGGGGGGCCTGTGCGCCACCCACTTCTTCTATCGCACGCTGGGCGATTGAGGGCATTGATCGCGGCCCAAAAAAAACGCGCCGAAGCGCGTTTCAAGAACCCCGCCCTGGGAGGGTAGCCGCCCGATCGAGGCGGGCGGCGCGGGGTTGCGGGGAAATGGGGATCCGTCTCGCTCAGCGGATGCGATGGCCGGTCACTTCGACGCGCGGAAGCTCGATCACCTGCATCGGCGCCGTGCTTGCGGCCGCACGGTTCGCCTCCTGGTGCTGCGCCTGCGTGGCGAAGGCGAGGGTCGCGGTGCTCAGCACGGCGAAGATCAGGGTGTAGAGAGTGGTGCGGCTGCTGTTCATCTTGGCTCCTGCGGGTCGTGCTGTTCGAATGCGATGGACGCACTCTAGGAGCGCTGCGACGCAGAGCCAATCGGTATGCGACGAAGCCCGGGTTTGCCGCGACGAGTTGCGTCACGTGGCGACGGACGCGCGCGGGCGGGGCCCTAAACTCCTGCCGAGCCATGTCAGGCCCGCGTAGCGATTCTTGAGCCGACATGGCGCAACCTTGTCTTTCGCAGCGATCACGGTTGGAGGCCGGCGAGAATCCTTCATGGAGATCGGTTCGTGAGCAACATTGACGCGAAACTGCTGAGCGAGCTGCGCATTGATGGGCAACAGCGCGAGGATGAGGGCAAAGACGGTGCGCGCTGGGCGTGGCTGGCGCTTGCCGGGGTCGTCGTCATCGCCCTCATTGCCGGCCTCGCCTGGTGGTTCCTCGGCGCCCGCCCGATCGCCGTACAAGCGGCCACCGCCACCGCTCCGGGCACCGGCGGTGCCGCCGGCACGGTGTTGCAGGCCACCGGCTACATCACGGCGCGGCGCGCCGCCACCGTGTCGACGCAGATCACCGGCACCCTCACCGAAGTGCTGATCGAAGAAGGCGACCATGTGCAAAAAGGCCAGGTCATCGCCCGTCTCGAAGACAGCGGGCTGCGCGCCGGCCTGGCGGTTGCCAACGCCAACGTCATGTCGGCGCAAGCCCAGGTGGCCACCGCGCAGGCGCAGCTGCTGCAGGCGCAGGCCGATTCGCGCCGCCAGGACACGCTGGTGGCCAGCGGCATGATCTCGCTACAAGGCGCGGAGCAGTCGCGCACGGCGGTAGCCACCGCCGCCGCCCAGCTCGATGCGCGCCGTCGCGAGGCCGACGCGGCCCGCGCGCAAGTCGATGCGGCGAAGGTCAATTTCGACTACGCCGTGGTGCGCGCGCCGTTTTCCGGCGTGGTCACCGTCAAGGCGGCCCAGGTCGGCGAGATCGTCTCGCCGCTGTCGGCCGGCGGCGGCTTCACGCGCACCGGCGTCGGCACCATCGTCGACATGGATTCGCTCGAAATCGACGTCGACGTCAGCGAGGCCTACATCGGCCAGGTCAAGCCCGACATGCCGGCCGAGGCGATCCTGAGCGCGTATCCCGACTGGAAGATTCCGGCGCATGTGATTGCCATCGTGCCGGCGGCCGATCGCGGCAAGGCGACCGTCAAAGTGCGCGTCGCGCTCGAGCAGAAAGACGCGCGGATCGTGCCCGACATGGGGGTGCGCGTGTCCTTCCTCGGCCCGAAGGCACCGACCACCGCGCAGCGGCCCAAGGGCACGCTCATGCCGGGAGCGGCGCTCGCCCAGCGCGACGGCAAGAGCGTGGTCTTCGTCATCGAGAACGGCAAGGCGATGCAGCGTGCCGTCTCGTCGGCGGCGCAGGATTACGGCGCCATGAAGCTCGTGCCCGATGGAGTAAAACCCGGCGATCGAGTGGTACTGTCGCCGCCGCCCGCGTTGCAAGACGGCGCGAGCGTCGCGATCGAAGAGCCGCACTGACACGACCGGTGCGGCGGGGAAATGCAAACACACTGCATGTGCACGAGGAGAGACCGAGCAATGGCCAAGCTGATCGAGATCCGCGACCTGTCGAAGGTGTACGAGCGCGGCAAGCTGAAGGTGGAAGTGCTGCACCACGTCGATCTCGATGTCGAGCAGGGCGATTTCCTCGCCCTGATGGGCCCGTCGGGCTCCGGCAAGACGACGCTGCTCAACCTCATTGGCGGCCTCGACGTGCCCTCGGCCGGCAGCATCAGCGTCGGCGGCCAGCGGCTCGATCAACTCAACTCCGGCACGCTCGCCAAGTGGCGTGCGGCGCGCGTCGGCTTCGTCTTCCAGTTCTACAACCTGATGCCGATGCTCTCGGCGCAAAGGAACGTCGAGCTGCCGTTGCTGCTCACCAAGCTTTCGTCGGCCGAGCGCAAGAAGCGCGCGGCGATCGCGCTGCAGCTCGTCGGGCTTGCCGATCGGGCCAGCCACAAGCCGACCGAGCTTTCGGGCGGCCAGCAGCAGCGCGTCTCGATCGCCCGGGCGATCGTCTCCGACCCGACGCTGCTGGTTTGCGACGAGCCCACCGGTGATCTGGACCGCCAGTCGGCCGAGGAAGTGCTCGGCCTGCTGCGCGCGCTGAACCGCGACCACGGCAAGACGGTGCTCATGGTCACGCACGATCCGAAAGCCGCGGAGTACGCCAACCACACGCTGCACCTCGACAAGGGCACGCTGGTGGAAGCGGTGGCCGCTTGAGGACCGCGCCATGAAATACATGCATCTCATCTGGGCGGCGCTCTTTCGCCGCAAGACGCGCACCATCCTCACCCTGGTGTCGATCATCGCGGCCTTCTTGCTGTTCGGCCTGCTCGACGCCGTGCGCACCTCGTTCACGCAGGCCGGGCAAAGCGCCAACGGCGCGCAGCGTCTGCAAACCGGCTCGAAGCTCTCGTTCATCCAGACGCTGCCGCAGTCGCTCGAGGCGCAGATCGCCGCGGTGCCCGGCGTCAAGCTCGTCACCTACGCCAACTGGTTCGGCGGCGCCTACCAGGACCCGCACAACCAGGTGTTCAGCTTCGCGGTGGAGCCCAATTATCTCGATCTCTATCCCGAGGTCGAGGTGAGCGCGGCCGAGCGAAAGGCCTTCGACAGCACGCGCACCGGCGCCCTGATCGGCGAGCGGCTGGCGCAGAAGTACAAGTGGAAAGTGGGCGACAAGATTCCCTTGCAGTCGACCATCTTTCCCGACAGGAGCGGCAGCAAGAACTGGTCGTTCGACGTCGTCGGCATTCTCCATTCCACCGACAAGAAAACCGGCGGCTTCTTCGACCAGATGTTCCTCCTCAACTGGAAGTACTTCGACGAGACGACGCCGTACAACCGCGGCCAGGTCGGCTGGTACGTGACCCGGGTGGCCGACGTGAACCAGGCCGACCGCGTCGCCAAGGCGATCGACGCCATCTCCGTCAATTCCGACCACGAGACGCGCACTCAGACCGAGCAGGCGGCCACCGCCTCGTGGATGAAGCAGCTCGCCGACATCGGCCTGATCGTCGGCTCGATCATGGGCGCCGTGTTCTTCACGCTGCTGCTGCTGTCGGGCAACACCATGATGCAGGCGGTGCGCGAGCGCACCGGCGAGCTCGCGGTGCTGAAGACGATCGGCTTTTCGAACGTCAGCGTGCTGGCGATGGTGCTGGCTGAATCCGTGTTGCTGCTGGTGCTCGGCGGCCTCATCGGCCTGGGCCTGGCCAGCCTGCTCATCCCGGTGGTGAGCGGCGCCAGCGGCGGCATGCTGAACCTGCCGACCGTCGGCGCCAGTAGCTGGGGCCTGGGTGCGGCGCTGATGATCGTGATCGGCCTTCTCGTGGGCTCGCTGCCGGCGTGGAGCGCCATGCGGCTCAACATCGTCGACGCCCTGGCCGGCCGCTGAGGAGAACCCGAGCCATGCGGTTCCTGATGAACGTTCTTCTCTTCGTGCTGCTCATCGTCGTGCTGGCGGTCTGGGTGATGCTGCCGTGGCCGGGTGCGGTCGTGCTGGCCGTGCTGCTGGCCGCGTGGCTGCTGCTGACGCGGCGTGGCCGGCAGGCCGCTTCGGTGGCCAACGTCGGCATCAGCACCTTGCGGCAGCGGCTCGGCTCGTCGGCGGTGATCGTCGTCGGCATCGCCGGCGTGGTCGGCGTGCTCGTCGCCCTGCTCGCCATGGCCGAGGGCTATGCC
>JALYSL010000098.1 GCA_030854825.1 Pseudomonadota bacterium | reverse complement strand
CTGCTCGGCTTCGTCGGCTCGGGCGTGCTGTGGATCGCCGCGCTGGTCGCCGGCATCGCGCTGGCGTTGCGCTTCTCGTGGCTGCGGCTGGCAGAAGGCATCGGCGCGTGGGTCGATTCGCTGCGCGAGCGCGAGCAGTCGGTCGAGGTCGAGCAGCTGCTGCAGGAAGACCACCTGCCGATCGTGATCGAGGCGCCGGTGGTCGAGGTGCCGAAGAGCGCGCGCGTCGTCAAGGAAAGGCAGAAGCCGCTCTTCACCGAGCTCGTCGACACCAAGCTGCCGCAGGTCGATCTGCTCGATTCCGCGCCGCAGCGGGTCGAGAGCGTGAGCGCCGAATCGGTCGAGATGACCTCGCGCATGATCGAGAAGAAGCTGAAGGACTTCGGCGTCGAGGTGCGGGTGGTCGCGGCCTCGCCCGGCCCGGTGATCACGCGCTACGAGATCGAACCGGCCACCGGCGTGAAGGGCTCGCAGGTGATGAACCTGTCGAAAGACCTCGCGCGCTCGCTGAGCCTGATCAGCATCCGCGTGGTCGAGACGATTCCGGGCAAGACGACGATGGCGCTCGAGCTGCCGAATGCCAAGCGCCAGACCATCCGCCTCAGCGAAGTGCTCGGCTCGCAGGTCTATGCCGATTCGGCCTCGCAGCTCACGATCGGGCTCGGCAAGGACATCGTCGGCAATCCGATCGTGGCCGACCTGCAGAAGATGCCGCATTGCCTCGTCGCCGGAACCACCGGCGCCGGCAAGTCGGTCGGCATCAACGCGATGATCCTGAGCCTGCTCTACAAGGCCGAGGCGCGCGACGTGCGGCTCATCCTCATCGATCCGAAGATGCTCGAGATGAGCGTCTACGAAGGCATCCCGCACCTGCTTTGCCCGGTCGTCACCGACATGAAGCAGGCCGCCAACGCGCTCAACTGGGGCGTGGGCGAGATGGAGCGGCGCTACAAGCTGATGAGCAAGCTCGGCGTTCGCAACGTCGCCGGCTACAACAAGAAGATCGCCGAGGCGGCCGAGCGCGGCGAGCTGCTCCCCAATCCCTTCAGCCTGACACCCGACGCGCCCGAGCCGCTCGAACGCCTGCCCTTCGTCGTCATCGTGATCGACGAGCTCGCCGACCTGATGATGGTGGTCGGCAAGAAGATCGAGGAGCTGATCGCGCGGCTGGCGCAAAAGGCGCGCGCCTCGGGCATCCACCTGATCCTGGCGACGCAGCGGCCGAGCGTCGATGTGATCACCGGGCTGATCAAGGCGAACATCCCGACGCGCCTCTCGTTCCAGGTCTCGAGCAAGATCGATTCGCGCACGATCCTCGACCAGATGGGCGCCGAGGCGTTGCTCGGCATGGGCGACATGCTCTACATGCCGGCCGGCACCGGCTTTCCGGTGCGCGTGCATGGCGCCTTCGTCAGCGACGAGGAGGTGCACCGCGTCGTCAGCTACCTGAAGAGTCAGGGGCCGCCGAACTACATCGAAGGCATCCTGGAAGGCGGCACACTCGACGCCGACAGCGATGCGCCGCTGGGCGATGGCGCTGCCGGCGGCGGCGAAAGCGACCCGATGTACGACCAGGCGGTCGGCATCGTGCTGCAGCATCGCCGCGCCTCGATCTCGCTGGTGCAGCGGCACCTGCGCATCGGTTACAACCGCGCCGCGCGGCTGCTGGAGCAAATGGAAAAGTCCGGGCTCGTCTCGAGCATGGCGACCAACGGCAACCGCGACATTCTGGTGCCGGCGCGCGTCGAATGAAGCCGCACGTCGCGTCGCCGCTCCGGCGCGTGCTCTGCGTGGCCGGACTGGCGTTCGCGTTCGCCGGCGCCGCGCACGCCGACACGGTCGACACGCTGAAGGATTTCGTGCGTGACGTGAAGACCGGCAGCGCGGCCTTTACGCAGACTGTCACACAGCCCGACGGCAAGAAGAAGTCATCGAGTGGAACCTTCGAGTTCGCGCGTCCGAACCGCTTTCGCTTTACCTATGTCAAGCCGTTCGAGCAGTTGATCGTCTCCGATGGCAAGACCGTCTGGATCTACGACGCCGACCTGAACCAGGTGACCGCGCGCAAGTTTTCGTCCGCGCTCGGCGCGACGCCGGCCGCACTGCTGGCCGGCGGCACGCTCGATCGGGATTTCGACCTGGCCGCGTTGCCGGCCGCGGACGGGCTCGATTGGGTACAGGCGACGCCGAAAGCCCGGGACAGCGCGTTCCAGTCGATGCGTGTGGGTTTTCGCGGCAAGGAGCTGGCGGCGGTGGAAATCACCGACAGCTTCGGCCAGCGCTCGCTGCTGCGCTTCATGCAGTTCGTCGCGAACAGCGCGCTGCCGGCCGCAACGTTCCAGTTCGTTGCCCCTGCCGGGGCCGACGTGATCGAGCAGTGAACGGCGCGCCGCCTGCCGATCGCAACGCCGTTCCGCTGGCCGAGCGGCTGCGCCCGCACTCGCTCGACGACGTGATTGGGCAGCAGCAGCTCGTCGGAGCGGCCAAACCGCTGCGGGTCGCATTCGAATCGGGCCGGTTGCACTCGATGATCCTGTGGGGGCCACCGGGGACCGGCAAAACGACGCTGGCGCTGCTGATGGCAGACGCCTTCGATGCGCAGTTCATCGCGATCTCCGCGGTACTCGGCGGCGTCAAGGACATCCGCGATGCGGTC
>JALYSL010000092.1 GCA_030854825.1 Pseudomonadota bacterium | reverse complement strand
TGCCTGAAGGGGCAGAAGCCCCGGGCGACAGCGAGGACGAATCGCCCGAGACGCGGCAGGCGAACGTCGATGCTGCACAGCACGGCGAGCGACTCGACAAGATGGTCGTCACCATGGCGCCCGAGTTCTCGCGCAGCCACTTGCAAAATCTGATCCGCGGGGCACAGGTGCGGGTCGATGGCATCCTCGCCAGCGGGCCGGCGCAGCGTGTTCGCGCCGGCCAGGAAGTCTCGGTGACGCTCGTGCCGACGGCCGAGAGCCAGGCCTACCGTGCCGAGGCCTTGCCGCTGGTCGTCGTCCACGAAGACGACCATCTGCTCGTCATCGACAAGGCGGCGGGTATGGTCGTGCATCCGGCTGCGGGCCACTGGTCGGGCACGTTGCTCAACGCGCTGCTGTCGCGCCATCCGGCCAGCGCGGCGCTGCCGCGGGCTGGCATCGTGCACAGGCTCGACAAGGACACCTCGGGCCTGATGGTGGTCGGAAAGACATTGCCGGCGGTGACGGCGCTGGTGCGCGCGATCGCGGCGCGCGAGGTGCATCGGCGCTACTTGGCGATCGCCCATGGCCGGCCGCCGACGAAGGTTTTCACGATCGAGGCGCCCGTCGGCCGCGATCCGTCGACGCGCGTCCGCATGGCCGTGGTCGCGTCGGGAAAGGCGGCGCGCACCGATATCGAATGCCTCGCTTCGACGGAAGAGCTGAGCGTCTTGCGCTGCACGCTCCACACCGGTCGCACGCACCAGATCCGCGTTCATCTCGCATCCTGCGGCCTGCCGCTGGTCGGTGATCGCCTCTACGGCGGCGGTCCGGCGCTGGGTATCGAGCGGCAGGCGCTGCACGCGACCGAGCTTGCTTTCGCCCACCCGATTTCCGGTCAACCGATCGCGCTTCGTGCCGCATTGCCCGCGGATCTGGCCGGCGCCTGGGAAGGCATCCTGCACAACCGGGCCTCGCTTGCCGGAGGTTCGCTACAATAGCCGCCAATGCACTTCGATGCGGGTGGCCGGCGCGACAACGCGAAACCGCCGCCCGAGCGTCCGACGGCATAGACCCTGACCACCGCACCTGAGGGTGCTGTTCGACGAGCGGCATGCGCCAGCGCTGCCGGTCCGCCGCGTTCCACGCGTGACGATTGCCGCTTGGCGGCAGAGGACTTTCACGACGACATGAAGACCCTGGATGCCAAGCGCGTCATCGAGGCCGCGCTCATCTGCTCGACTCAGCCCATGCCGGTGCGCGAGCTGGGCGCGCTGTTCGCCGACGAGATCGGCCCCGACACGATTCGTGAGCTTCTCGACGAGCTCGGGCGCGACTGCGTTGGTCGCGGCATCGAGCTGGTTTCGCTGGCCAGCGGCTGGCGCTTTCAGAGCCGGCCCGAGATGGCCGCCTACCTGGCGCGGCTCAGCCCCGATCGGCCGCCGCGCTATTCGCGGGCCGTGATGGAAACGCTCGCCATCGTCGCCTACCGGCAGCCGGTCACGCGCGGCGACATCGAAGACATCCGTGGCGTCGCTGTAGCAAGCTCGATCGTCAAGCAGCTCGAAGACCGCGGCTGGATCGAGGCCATCGGCTATCGGGAAGCACCGGGTCGACCGGCCCTGTTCGCGACGACGCGCCAGTTTCTCGACGACCTTGACCTCTCCAGCCTCGAGCAGCTCCCCGTCCTCGACGGCACTGGCGAAACGCCAGGCGCCGGCCACGATGCCCTCGCGGCGGCGATAGCTCAGGCTTCGTTGTCGTTCGCAGATGCTGCGGTGGAGAACGTCGACCTTTTGCCGCCCGATGCTCCCGCTCCCGCTCCCGATCCCGCCCCGCCGCCCGCCGATCCCGCCCTGGAATCACACGCATGAACGTTCCCACCGACTCCGCCCCTTCCTCCGAACTCGGGCGCGATGCCGAGCCTGCGGCGCCCACGAATGCGGGCGAGCCTTCGCCGCGTTCGGATGATCGTCCGGCACAAGGCGGCGAGGCTGTCCGCGCAGGCGACGACGCGCCTCGAGGTGATCGCGGGCGACGACGCGGCCGACG
>JALYSL010000089.1 GCA_030854825.1 Pseudomonadota bacterium | reverse complement strand
CTCGTAGGAAGCACGGTTTCCGCGCGTCGTCGAATGACACGCTCGTTTTCCCGATAAGCGACGAGATCGGCAATCTGCAGGATCCTGATCCCGTGCTGCTCGGCAAATCGCTCGAGGTCGGGCATCCGCGCCATCGTGCCGTCGTCGTTCATCACTTCGCAGATCACCGAGGTGGGCGAGAGGCCCGCCATGCCGGCCAGATCGCAGCCGGCCTCGGTGTGCCCGGCGCGCATCAGCACGCCGCCTTCCTGCGCGCGCAGCGGGAAAATGTGGCCGGGTTGCACGAGGTCGCTGGCCTTCGCATCGCGTGCGACGGCGGCCTGCACGGTACGGGCGCGATCGGCCGCCGAGATGCCGGTCGTGATGCCGATGGCGGCCTCGATCGAGACGGTGAACGCGGTGCCGTGGGGCGCGCCGTTCTTCGCCGCCATCGGCGGCAGTTGCAGGCGCTCGCAGCGCTCGCGCGTCAGCGTCAGGCAGATCAGGCCCCGGCCGAAACGGGCCATGAAGTTAATGGCCTCGGGCGTGATGTGGTCGGCGGCGATCACGAGGTCGCCTTCGTTCTCGCGATCTTCTTCGTCGACGAGGATGACCATGCGGCCGGCGGCCAGCTCGGCCACCAGCTCGGGAATCGGTGCGATCGGCATGATGGAAATTGTAGGCGTCAGGGTGAAGCAGGCGGCTCGCGTGGATTCACGCGCCGCGGGCCGCGCCGCCGAGCATGCGCTCGACGTAGCGGGCGACGAGGTCGATCTCGAGATTGACCTGGCGATCGACGGCGAGGTTGCGCAGGCTCGTGTTCCCTACGGTGTGCGCAATCAGGTTGATGCTGATCTCGCAGGCCGTGGGTGAATCGACGACTCGATTGACGGTGAGGCTGACGCCGTCGACCGCGACCGAGCCCTTGACGGCGAGAAAGCGGGCAAGGGATCGAGGCGCTTCGAGGCGCAGCGCCCACGACTCGCCGATGCGTTCGAAATGCGAGACGCGGCCGACGCCGTCGACGTGGCCGCTGACGAGATGGCCGTCCAGACGTGCATCGGCGCGCATCGCCTTTTCGAGGTTGACCTCGCCGGGGCCGTCGAGCCCGGTAGTCTTGTCGAGGCTTTCGGCGGAGATCTCGATGCTGAAGCGACGAGCCGCCGCGTCGAGCGTGACGACCGTCATGCAGGCGCCCGACAGGGCGATGCTGTCGCCGATGCCGACGTCGTCGAGAAAGCCGACCGGCGCTTCGATCGCCAGCGACTTGCCGAAGGCCGTGCCCGCGCCGAGGGGCCGCGCTTCGACGATGCGGCCGACGCCGCCGACGATGCCGGTGAACATGCGGCGATTGTCGTCGCCGTTGCCAAGGACCGGCGTCGCCGAGGCGTCAGGCCGGGCGCAGGCGCAATCGCAGGTCGGAGCCGACCGGTGCGGCGTCGATGAAGCGGAAGCAGAGGCTTTGCTCGAGCGTCTCGAACGGGCCGAGCGCGGCCAGGCCGCGGCCGCCGCCGAGAAGGCGCGGCGCGACGTAGACGAGCAGCTCGTCGACCAGGCCTTCGCGCAGGAACGAGCCGTTGAGCTTCTCGCCGGCTTCGACGTGCAGCTCGTTGATGCCGCGCCGGCCAAGGTCGGCGAGCATGGCCGCCAGATCGACCTTGCCGGTCGGCGAGGGCAGCAAGGCGATCTCGACGCCGTGGGCCTCGAGCTCGCGCCGCCGATCACTGTCGTCGACTGCCGCATAGAGCAGCACCCGGCCCGGTGCCTCGAGGATGCGCGCGTTGCCCGGCGTCTGCAGGCGTGAATCGACGATCACGCGCAGCGGTTGGCGCGCGGTCGGGACCAGCCGGACATCGAGCCGCGGGTCGTCGTCGAGCACGGTGCCGACGCCGGTGAGCAGCGCGCCGGCGCGCTTGCGCCAGGCGTGGCCGTCGGCTCGTGCGGTTTCGCCGGTGATCCACTGGCTCACGCCGTTGTCGAGCGCGCTGCGGCCATCGAGGGAGACCGCGGCTTTCATGCGCAGCCACGGCCGGCCGCGCTCCATGCGCGAGACGAAGCCGATGTTGAGCTCGTGCGCTTCATCGGCACACGTACCCTGTAC
>JALYSL010000086.1 GCA_030854825.1 Pseudomonadota bacterium | reverse complement strand
AGCATATACTGGATGGGCATCCAGTAGTATTGAGCTGACTGGAGCTAAGCGGATACCCCATATGAACATACAGCCGTCGAAGCGCCCGCATCAGGCCGGCACGTTGAAGACCTGACGCAGGTAGGCGAGAAAGGTCTCGTCGTCGCAGAGCAGCTTGCCCGGGCTGTCGGAGAGCTTGGCGACGGGCTGGTGGTTGGCGTGCGTCAGCTTCATGACGATGTGCAGCGTCTTCAGGCCCATGTCGTTGGTGAGGTTCGTGCCGATGCCGAAGCCGACCATGGTGCGATCGGCGAAATGGCGATAGAGCGCGAAGCACTTGTCGAAATCGAGCCCGTCGGAGAAGACGAGTCGCTTGGTCTTGGCGTCGATGCGCAGCTTGTCGTAGTGCTTGAGCGCTTTCTCGCCCCAGACGAACGGATCGCCCGAGTCGTGGCGCAGGCCGTCGAAGAGCTTGGCGAAATAGAGGTCGAAGTCGGCCAGGAAGGCGTCCATGCCGACGACGTCGGTGAGTGCCGTGCCGAGGTCGCCGCGGTATTCCTGGACCCAGGCTTCGAGCGCGGCGCGCTGGAAGTCGCGCAGGCGCACGTCGAGCGTCTGGAAGGTCTGCAGGTACTCGTGCGCCATCGTGCCGATCGGCACCAGGCCGAGGTCGCGCGCGAAGAGCACGTCGGAGGCGCCCTTGAAGAACTGCGGCACCTCGCGCTTGAGCGTGACCAGCACTTCGCGGTGCCATTCGCCCGAGAAGCGGCGGCGCACACCGAAGTCGAAGAATTCGAACGGCGTGGCACGCTTGGGCTCGCGTTCGAACTCGCGCAGCTGCTCGACTTTCGCGGCCAGGCGCTTGCGCCCTTCGGCCCAGGCCTCGCGTGCATCGAAGCGGCGGAAGTAGAGCTCGTTGACGATCGCCAGCACGAAGATCTCGAATGCCATCACGTGCACCTGCGGGCCGCTGGCGACGATCTCGAGGCCGCCGTCGGCGGCGGCGCGGGCGACGATGAAGTCGCGCTGGAAACGGAAGATGCGCAGAAAGTCGACGAAGTCGGAGCGGATGAAGCGCAGGCCGCCAAGGTAGGCCAACTCGCTCGGCCGGAACGACAGCGCGCATAGCGCATCGAGCTCGCGGTCGAGCTCCGTCACCAGCTCGGCCAGCGGATAGGCCGGCGTGTTGCGGCAGACGAAGGTGTATTCGGCGTGTGTCTGCGGATGGCGATGCAGCATCGCCTGCCACATCGTGAACTTGTACAAGTCCGTGTCGAGCAGGCTGGTGATGACGGGGTGCATCGGCGCTTTCATCGGCGAGCTTGCGACGATAGCAAGACCCAGGCGCGACGTGTATCGCAGCCAGGCTAGAGCTGCAGCAGCACGCGGCCGCCTTCGAGCTTGGCCGGGTAGGTGGCGAGCGCAGTCTTCGCCGGCACGCCGGTGGCGACGCCGGTGCGGATGTCGAAGCGACCCTGGTGGTGCGGACATTCGATCTCGTGGCCCTCGAGAAAGCCATCGCACAGGCGAGCATCGCCGTGCGTGCAGCGGTTGTCGGTGGCGAAGACCACGCCACTGACGAGATAGATCGCGATCTGGCGCCGCCCGATGTCGACGGCGATGGCGTCGCTCGCCGCGAAGTCGTCGAGCGAGGCGACCTCCCGCCAGGTGGGGTCGGCCGACATCAGATCGGATAGATGATCGAGTTCGGAATCATCTCGCTGTCGTAGACGACGACGCGTGATTCGAATTTCAGGCCCTGCGGCGTGCGCACGACCGTGTCGAGATAGCGGCCCACATTGAAGACGGTGCTCAGCTCGTTCAGCTTGGTGCGAAAGACGGCGTAGTTCGCTTCGCTCGTGATGCGCTCGGCGCTCGCTTCGCGCACCAGCGGAGCGCCGACGACGTGGCGCTGGTAATAGGGATCGTGAAAGAGCGTTTCCCTGATGCCGTAGACGCGGTCGCGCAACATGCCTTTGCTCTCGAACGATAGTGTGGCCAGCGGAAAGCCGCGCTCGTGGTTCTCGCGCGGCACCAGGCGATAAGAGCACGCATCGACGAAGAACTCGGGCCAGAGATCCCAGTCGCCGGAGTCGACCGCGAAGGCGTAGTCGGCGTAGAGCTGCACCAGCTCGTGGTAGGCCGCGAAGTCGATCGATGCGGCGGTCATCTCAGCCGGCGCCGGGCCGCTCCCAAGCCGACCGAGCGCCCCCGCGGGGGGCAGCGAATGGAGTGAGCGTAGAGGCGGACATCTCATGCCTCCATCACGCTGCGCCAGTACTCGTACATGCCGCGGATCAGCGTCTCGGTCACCATGTGATCGGCATCGGCCACCCCCGTGCCGCCGAGCTCGGCGAGGGTACGGTGAAAGGGCTTTTGCTCGAAGCCCTGCTGCGACAGCTCGATCACCTCGCCGTCGTCGGCCGAGACGAAGCCGGCCGGCCCGAACAGGTTGGCCTGGCGCAGGCGTCGCTCGGTCATCTCGGCGCTGTCGTCGGCGAAGCCGAAATGGGTCCAGACGAAGTCGAAGGCGCCGTGACCGTCGGGCTGGATGTGCCGCGTCGAGACCGAGTTCACCTGCTGCTGGAAAATGACGCTCGGAAAGATCGTCGTCATCACTGCCGTCGGGCCGCCCCACCAGGGCTCGGCAACGATGTCGAGAAAGCGCGGGTCCTCGAGCGCCATGTCCTGCTTGAAGCTGGCCACCGAGGTCACCTGCGAGGCCGCGCCCATCTGCCCGCGGGTCGAGATCATCGCGGCGTGACGATGCCGGTCGTCCATCAGCAGTTGCGACTTGTTGTCGGCGCGCCAGAGACCGAAGGTGACGAACCAGGTGTGCAAGAGGCCCGGGTGATACGGGTCCTTGATGTTTTCCTGCATCAGCTTCCAGTTGCCCGGAATGCGCTGCCGGTTGTAGCCGTACAGGCGCAGCTCGCGGCCGTCGAAGAGGCGATCGAAATAGCGCAGGATGGTAGGACCGAGAAAGTCTTCCAGCGGCTCGACGTCGTGATCGAACGAGGCGAAGACGACACCACCGCGGGCTGCGACCTTCAGCTTCGTCAGGCCGTTGTCGGCGGGCTTGAAGTCGGCCGGCATGCCGCCCTGGACGACGCCGTCCTGCTTGACGCCGCGGCGAAACGGCACGCCCTGCAGGTCGCCTTTGAGCGAATAGTTCCACTGGTGGTACGGGCAGGTGAAGTCCTTGCGGTTGCCGTGCCGCTCGCGGCAAAAGCTCATGCCGCGATGAGCGCAGACGTTCTCGACGACGTTGAGGCCGCCGTCTTCGTCGCGCACCAGGATCACCGAGCGCTCGCCGACCGCCGTGCGCTTGAAGTCACCCGGCTTCGGGATCTCGGCCTCGAGGCCGACGTAGCACCAGTGCTTGCGATAGAAGAAACGCTCGAGCTCGCGGCGATGCAGCTCGTCGCTGGTGTAGCTCATGAACGGGATGCGGCTCGTGCCTGCGCCTTCCCAGGCGATATCGCGGGGGAAAACCGGGCTTTCGGCAGTGGAGCTCATAGTCGGCGTCGCGGCGGAAGAGGCAGAGCCTAAACCAGCCGACCCGTCGCGGCTTCACCAGCCGATCGAGCGGCGTGCCGCGGCGCTCCCGGGCCCGTACCTACGGCGCCTTGACGGCGCGCCCGGCGATCAGCATCTGGTAGCGCTGGTCGCGATGCTCGAGCTCGTTGCGGCTCAGGTCGCCGGCGCACAGGCCTTGCAGGAACGCGGTCGACGCGAGCACGTTGCCGTAAGACTCCACCGTCACGTTCTGGTTGCCGAACGCGTCGCCGAGCAGCCGGCCGAGCGATTGGGCCGTGAAGCGCCAGTACTCGCCCCAGCGGTCGCGGTCGTATGGGCTCATCTGGCTGATGCCGGGCACGGTGACCAGCAGCACGCCGCCCGGCTTGAGGATGCGCTGGATCGTCGCCAGCGCGCCCTTGACGTCGTAGATGTAGGTCAGCGTCTGGGTGCAGATGAAGCAGTCGAAGCTGTCGCCGGGCACGTCGTCGGCGTCGGTCGCGTGCTGGCGCAGGAAACTCTCGATGTAGTGGCGATCGACCGGCTTGCCGCGGCCGACGCCGAAGCCCAAATCGATCGGCGTGACGCGGCGAAGGTCGCCGAGATCGAAGGCAATGGGAGTGTTCATGCGGTCTCGCGGAAGCAGGTGAATTTGATGGCGCGCGGCAATCGGCGGCCCCCAGCGGCACCCTCTCTTTGCCAGCAGCGCGGCGCCCGTCGACAATGCGCGCCCCGCCACGTCATTTCTGCCGATGAAGCTCTCCACGCTGCTTGTCGTTGTGCTCGCGCCGGTTCTCGGCTCGTGCGGCGCGCCGTCTTCTTCGCCCGGCGACGCGAGGCGCGCCATCGATGCGATCGACACCGTCGTCGTCATCTATGCGGAAAACCGCTCGTTCGACACCTTCTATGGCCTGTTTCCCGGCGCCAACGGCATTCCCGGCCTGAACCCGAGCGCGGTCGGCAGCGTGCTGCCGCAGCGCGACGTCGACGGCGCCGTGCTGCCGGTGCTGCCGCCGATCTGGGGTGGCCTCACCGCGGCCGGCCAGACCCAGGTCGTGACGCAGGCGCAGACGGTCGGCCTCGCGAACCAGCCCTTCCAGATCGACGGCGGCGACAACGGCATCGATGGCCACGGCGTCGCCGTTCCCATCGCCGTGACGACGCGCGACCTGGTGCACCGCTTCTACAGCAACCTGATGCAGATCGACGGCGGCCGCAACGACCGCTTCGCCGCCTATTCCGACGCCGGTGGCCTGTCGATGGGCTACTACGACGGCAGCCACATGGCGCTGTGGAACGTCGCCCGCCAGTACACCCTGGCCGACAACTTTTTCATGGGCGCTTTCGGCGGCTCGTTCCTCAATCACCAGTACCTGGTGTGTGCCTGCATTCCGGAGTATCCGAATGCCGACACCTCGCCGGCCAAGGGATCGATCTCCGAGATCGAGGTCGACGCAGGGGGCCGCTTCGTGCGCCTCGTGCCGGCGGCCAACGCGGCGAGCAGCGCGCTCGACGGGCCGCCGCGCTATCGACACGACGGCAACCTGACGCCTCGGGACGCGAGCGGCATGTACTTCGCCGTCAACACGATGCAGCCGCCCTACCAGCCGAGCGGCATCGCTCCGGCGGCCGGAGGCGATGCGCGCTACGCCGACGCGAGCCAGCCCACTGTCATGCCGGTGCAGACCCGGGCGACGATAGGCGACCGGCTCGACGCCAAGGGGGTCTCGTGGGCTTGGTACGGTGGCGCCTGGAGCGCTGCCGGCGCCGGCACGCCGGAGGCGCGCGGCATGATCTACAAGGGCAAGGTCTTCTTTCAGCCGCACCACCAGCCGTTCAACTACTACGCGAGCTTCGACCCGAAGGCGCACGCCGCCTACCGCGCCGCGCACCTCAAGGACTTCGACCGCGACTTCTTCGCCGACGCGGCGGCCGGGCGCTTGCCCGCGGTTGCCTTCTACAAGCCGCAGGGCAATCTCAACCAGCACGCCGGCTATGCCAACGTCGCCGACGGCGACGCCCACATCGCCGGGCTGATCGGCAAGTTGCAGCGCAGCCCGCAATGGCCGCACATGCTGATCGTCGTCACCTACGACGAGAACGGCGGCCTGTGGGATCACGCGCCGGTGCCGATCGGTGACCGCTGGGGGCCGGGCACGCGAGTGCCAGCGATCATCGTCTCGCCGCTGGCCAGGAAGGGCTTCGTCGACAAGACCGCGTACGACACCGCGTCGATCCTGCGCTTCATCACCCGGCGCTGGAAACTCGAACCGCTGCCCGGCGTCGAGCTGCGCGACCGCGCGCTGGTCGCTCACGGCTACGCGCCGATGGGCGACCTCAGCGGCGCGCTGGAAGCGCGGCCATGATCGGCCGCGCCGCTCTCGTCGCCCTTCTCTTTTCCGCTTCAGCTCCCCACATGGCCCTTGCGCAAACGCTTCCCGAACCTCCCGTCGCGCCGCGCGAAGCCAAGGACGTCAGCGTCCATGGCGACCGCCGTATTGACGACTATTTCTGGATGCGCCATCGCGACGATCCGCGCACGCTGCCCTATCTCCGCGCCGAGAACGCCTATGCCGATGCGTGGTTCGCGCCGCAC
>JALYSL010000118.1 GCA_030854825.1 Pseudomonadota bacterium | reverse complement strand
CCACCGCGGCGCGGCGTGCAGGCGGCAAGGATAATCGCAGCGATGCATCCGAACGCCTTGCTCGAGGCCGCCACCGAGCTCGTGCATCGCGTCCTCCGCTTCGACCAGCCGGCCGATCGCATCGTCTCCGAGTTCTTCCACGAATCGCGTGCCCTGGGCTCGCGCGAGCGGCACTCGCTGGCCGAATCGGTCTTTGCCGTGCTGCGCGAACTGCTGCTCTATCGCCACCTGGCGCTGTCGGGCAGCGGCGAGATGGAGCGCCGGCTCGCGATTCTCGGCTGGCAGGGCAACGCCGGTTTCCTGCGTGCGTCGCTGAGCGACAACGAGCTCGCCTGGCTCGAGCACAGCCGCGCCGTCGACCGGGGTGCCTTGCCCGAGCGCCTGCGCCACAACCTGCCCGACTGGATCGCCGAACGCCTGCAGCCGGCGCTCGGCGACGAGTTCTGGCCCTGGATCGACAGCGTCGGCCAGACGGCGCCGCTCGACCTCCGCGTCAACGTCGCCCGTGCCAGCCGCGAAGAGGTGCTCGGCCGTCTGCGCGCCGACGGCATCGAGGCCGAGGCGACGCCGTACTCGCCGGTCGGCATTCGCGTCGCCGGCAAGCCGGCCCTGCAGAAGCACGGCCTCTTCACCGAAGGCTCGGTCGAAGTGCAGGACGAAGGCAGTCAGCTGCTTGCGCTGATGACCGGTGCCAAGCGGGGCGAGATGGTCGTCGACTTCTGCGCCGGCGCCGGCGGCAAGACGCTCGCGCTCGGCGCGCAGATGCGCAACACCGGCCGGCTCTATGCCTTCGACATCTCAGGCCATCGCCTGGCCGCGCTGAAGCCGCGCCTGGCGCGAAGCGGTCTCTCGAACGTCTACCCGGTGCAGATCGCCCATGAGCGAGACGACCGGATCAAGCGGCTCGCCGGCAAGATCGACCGCGTCCTTGTCGATGCGCCATGCACCGGGCTCGGCACCTTGCGTCGCCATCCCGATCTCAAATGGCGGCAGACGGCCGAGTCGACGGCCGCCCTCGGCGTCACCCAGCGGGCGATTCTGCAAGCCGCTGCCAAGCTGCTCAAGCCCGGAGGCCGCCTCGTCTACGCCACCTGCAGCCCTCTGCTGGAGGAGAACGAGGCAGTCGCCGCCGATTTCGAGAGCTCGCATGCCGCGGATTTCGTTCGCTTGCCTGCCGCCGATCTGCTGCGGCGCGCGCAAGTCGAGCGGGCCGACACGCTCGTCACCGGTAACGACCTGCGTCTGTGGACGCATCGGCACGGTACCGACGGCTTCTTCGCCGCGGCCTGGCAACGGCCATCCGCTGCCGCCAAACCCGATGGGCTCCCGGACCGGTGATATCCGTCGTTTTGCAGGGGTATCTCGCCGGGGTCGGTCGAATAGAATCGGGCTCTTCGGAAGTCAAATAGGTTCAAGGCTGATTCATGGATGTGCTGATCTCGGTGTTCAATGCGCTCGTCGACTGGCTGGCCCACGGCTTCGCGTCGTTCAACGTCTGGCAGATTGTTCTGTACACGCTGATCACGACGCACATCACGATCGCCGGCGTCACGATCTTCTTGCACCGCGCACAGGCGCACCGTGCCCTCGACCTGCACGGCATCCCCTCGCATTTCTTCCGTCTCTGGCTCTGGCTCGGCACCGGCATGGTGACCAAGGAGTGGGTCGCCATCCACCGCAAGCACCACGCCAAGTGCGAGACCGAAGAGGATCCGCACAGCCCGCAGACGCGCGGCATCAAAACCGTGCTGCTGACCGGCAGCGAGCTCTACCGCACCGAGGCCAAGAACAAGGAAACCCTGGCCAAGTTCGGCCACGGAACGCCAAACGACTGGCTCGAGCGCAATCTCTATGAGCGCTACAGCTGGCAGGGCGTGGGCCTCATGCTGATCATCAACCTGTTCCTGTTCGGCGCCATCGGTGCTGCAGTCTGGGCGGTGCAGATGGTCTGGATTCCGATCACCGCCGCCGGCATCGTCAACGGCATCGGTCACTGGTGGGGCTATCGCAATTTTGAAGCCGCCGACGCGAGCCGCAATGTCTCGCCTTGGGGCATCATCATCGGCGGCGAGGAACTGCACAACAACCACCACACCTATCCGACCTCGGCCAAGCTGTCGGTCAAGCCTTACGAATTCGACATCGGCTGGATGTATATCCGCGGCCTCGAGATCCTGGGCCTCGCCACCGTACGCAAGATTCCGCCGCAACTCAAGCTCGGCGCCATCAAGCCGGTGGCCGACGACAAGACGCTCGAGGCGATCATCGCCAACCGCTACGAAGTCATGGCGAACTATGCGCGCAGCCTTCGCCACGCCAGCCGTGCCGAGATCGCGCGTTTGAAGAGCGAAGGCGCGGTCAGCACCGCCAAGCTCGCCAACCTGCGCATCGCCCGCCGCTGGCTGCATCGCGACGATGACAAGATCCCGCACGCCGTCAAGGAGCAGGTGGCCGAGGCCGTGGCGGTGAGCCCGTACCTTGCCAAGCTCGTCGCCATGCGCGAGGAACTGCGCATGCTCTGGACGCGCACCGGCGTGTCGGCGGAGCAGCTCGTCGCGGACCTGCAGGTCTGGCTGCGCAAGGCCGAAGAAAGCGGGATCGCGGCGCTGCAGGAATTCGCCCTGCGCCTGCGCGCCGTTCATGCCTAGGACGCTTCGCTGATTTTCAGCGGGGTCGCGGCGCGGCTCCTTCAAGGTCAGCCCAAAACAAAAGGGGTCGCGCTGCGCAAGCCGTTCGCTTAACGTGTTGACGGACTGACCCAGTCCTGATTTGATTCGCCCTTGGTGCCG
>JALYSL010000048.1 GCA_030854825.1 Pseudomonadota bacterium | reverse complement strand
ATGCGGCCCGTGCACTTCACGGTGTCGCCTTCGGAGATGTGCTCGTACTCGCCCAGGATGACCGCACCGACCGAGTCGCGCTCGAGGTTCAGCGCAAGGCCGTAGGTGGCCGACCCGTCGGGCGCGGCCGGGAACTCGAGCATCTCGCCCTGCATGGCTTCGGACAAGCCATGGACGCGGCAGATGCCGTCGGTCACCGAGACCACGGTGCCTTCGTTGCGAATGTCGGCCGAGACGACGAGCCCTTCGATGCGGCTCTTGATCAGCTCGGAAATTTCAGCGGGATTCAGTTGCATGGCGGGCTCCGGTCTGCAATTCGGGCAGGCTGGTTGAAACTTAGGAAGAGGATGGCGATGAGCGACTGGCGAGCCGGTCAGGCCGCGGTCAGCGCCGCTTTCATCTGATCGAGCCGAGCGCGGATCGAGGTGTCGAGCACCTCGTCGCCGACGACGACGCGAACGCCGCCGATCAGCTCCGGCTTGACCTCGACGTGAACGTCGAGGTTGCGCAGGAAGCGCCGCTCCATCGCCGCCTTCACGTCGGCGACCTGTGCGTCGCTGAGCGGGAAGGCGCTTTCGATCGTCGCCTGCGACGTGCCGCTCTTCGCATCGACGAGCGCCTGGAACTGCGTCGCGATCTCGGGCAGCGCGGCGAGCCGGCCGTTGTCGATCACGGCGCGCAGCAGATTCTTGGCGGGCTCGCCGAGCGGCGCGCCCGAAGGCGTGCGCGCGACGCCGGCGATCATGTCGAAGACCTGGGACGGCAGGATCTTCGGGCTGTCCGCGAACTGACGCAGCTGCGCGTTCGCCGCAATGTCGGCGAGGGCGCGGATCTCGCTTGCGAATGCCCCAGCGTCGCCCTTGCCGACAGCTTTCAGCAAGGCCTCGGCGTAGGGCCGGGCGATGGTGGCGATTTCGGCCATGGCCTTACAGCTGGGCCTTGAGCTGACCGAGGAGGTCGGCGTGGGTCTTCGCGTCGACCTCGCGGCGCAGGATCTGCTCGGCGCCGCGCACGGCGAGCGCGGCGACCTGCTCGCGCAAGGTTTCTCGCGCCTTGGTCGATTCCTGCTCGGCCTCGGCGTGGGCGGCGGCGACGATCTTGGCGCCCTCCTCGCTGGCTCGCGTCTTGGCTTCCTCGATCATTGACTGGGCCAGGCGTTCGGCATCGGCGAGGCGCTGGGCCGCGTCGGTGCGAGCGGAGGACAGCTCCTGCTCGATCCGCTTGTTGGCGGTCGCGAGCTCGGCCTTGGCCTTGTCGGCGGCCGAGAGGCCTTCGCGGATCTTGGCGGCGCGCTCGTCGAGCGCCGCGGCGATCGGCGGCCACACCATCTTCATGGTGAACCAGACCAGCAGCAGGAAGACGATCAGCTGGATGATCAGCGTGGAGGTGATGCTCACGTCGAGACCTCTTCGAGAAAACGTTCGGGGCCGGCTGCCGCGAACTCGCTGCTGCCGGACCGGCGAATCACTTGGGCAGGTTGGCGAGCTGGGCCAGGAACGGGTTCGCCGTCGTGTACCAGAGCGCGATACCCGTGCCGATGATGAACGAGGCGTCGATCAGGCCGAGCAGCAGGAAGACCTTGGTTTGCAGCACGCCCATCAGCTCGGGCTGACGTGCGGCCGATTCGAGGTACTTGCTGCCCATGATGCCGACGCCGACGCAGGCGCCGAGCGCGCCGAGACCGATGATGAGGCCGGCAGCGACCGCGACGAGACCGATGAGTTCCATGATGACTCCAGAGTTTTGGTGAGAGAAAGAAGCGAGGGGAAACGAGCGAAGTACGCCGCGGCTCAGTGCGAGTCGTGCGCCTGGCCGATGTAGACGAGCGTCAGCATCATGAAGACGAACGCCTGCAGCGTGATGATCAGGATGTGGAACACGGCCCAGCCGAAGCCGGCGCCGACCTGCAGGAGCGCGAGCGCGATGCCGCCGACCGACAGGGTGAAGGCACCACCGAGCAGCGCGATGAGCAGGAAGATCAGCTCGCCCGCGTACATGTTGCCGAACAGCCGCATGCCGTGCGAGACGGTCTTGGAGACGAATTCGACCAGCTGCATCGCGACGTTGGCGATCGACAGGAGGATGAAGCCGATCCAGGTGAGCGGATTGGCAGTCATCTTGATCGTGCCGAACGGTGCGACGTAGAGCTCGTGCAGGAATCCGCCGAGGCCCTTGATCTTGACGCTGTAGTAGAGCGACAGGATCAGGACGCCCAGCGAAAGCGCCATCGTGATGGAGAGGTCGGCCGTGGGCACGACGCGCAGGAACGCGTGCTCCGGGTCGTGGCCCGCAGCGGCGAAGCCCTTGCCCCAGATCCACGGCAGGATGTCGACCGGCAGCAGGTCCATGGCGTTGAGCAGGAAGATCCAGACGAAGACCGTGAGCGCGAGCGGCGCGACGGTCTTGCGGCTCTCGGCGTTGTGGACGATACCCTTGGCTTCGTTGTCGACGAGCTCGAACAGGATCTCGACAGCGGCCTGGAAGCGGCCGGGTACGCCCGATGTCGCCTTGCGCGCGGCCCACCAGAGCACGAAGCAGCCGACGGCGCCGATCAGCGCGGAGAAGACGACCGAGTCGAAGTTGATGACCGAGAAATCGACCAGCCCCTTCGGCTTGCCGGTGCCGAAATGGGTGAGGTGGTGAATGATGTATTCACCGGGCGTCAGGGCATGTTCTTCTGCGGCCATCTCTTCAGTCCAGATCTCTTCTCGTCAACGTGCGTTGTTCGTGCCTGAGGCAGCGCGGCCGCGCCAGAGCAGCGCGAACCAGTACGACTGCAGGCAAATCACCATCGATACCAGCAATGCCGGCCAGACCAGCCCCGGCACGATGCGCGTGGCCAGCACGAGCATGGCCACCGATACCGCGATCTTCACGAACCCCCATCCCAACATGCTCACCGCGCTGACCACCGGCGACAGCGTCGACAGCGGGCTGGTCGCGCCGCGCGCCATCAACGCGCCCGGCACGACGACGACCGCCGCGCCGTACCAGGCCGACACCGCCGCGAGCTCGCCCGAAATCGCCCAGGCGACCGCACCGATCAAGGCGCCCAGCACCAGCTGCGCCGCGACGACACGCCACGGTGACAGCGCCGGTTGACTCTTCCGGAGCGCTTCCGCTTCGACCCGGCTCAGGCGCCGAAACGGCAGCTCGTCGCTCTCGCTTTCGTCCCACTGACCCTGGCCCCGTACAGGCGACGAACGTCCCTCGTCACGGCAGACCGCGTCGAACGAAGGGCGCGGCAGGGCGACTTTCAGCACAGCCAAAGATTATACGTATAAGCC
>JALYSL010000504.1 GCA_030854825.1 Pseudomonadota bacterium | reverse complement strand
CGTCGGCGCCCTGCGCCTTCAGCTCCGCGATGATGGCGGGCACCAGCGTCTTGTGGCCGGCGGCCAGCGTGCTGACACCGAGGGCGTGCACGTCGTTCTCGATGGCCTGGCGCGCGCATTCCTCGGGCGTCTGGAACAGCGGGCCGATGTCGACGTCGAAGCCGAGGTCGGCGAAGGCCGACGCGACGACCTTCGCGCCGCGGTCGTGCCCGTCCTGGCCGAGCTTGGCGATCAGCACGCGCGGACGGCGGCCCTCGGCTTCGGCGAAGGCCGCGATCTCGGCCTTCAGCTTGTCCCAGCCTTCGGCGCTGTCGTAAGCCTTGGCGTAGACGCCCGAGACCTTCTGGGTGTCGGCGCGATGCCGCCCCCAGGACGCCTCGAGTGCGTCGCTCACCTCGCCGACCGTCGCACGCAGGCGCATCGCCTTGATCGAGAGATCGAGCAGGTTGCCCTCGCCGCTCTCGGCGCTGGCGGTGAGCGCGTCGAGCGCGTCGCGCACGGCGCCGGCGTCGCGCTTGTCGCGCACCGATCGCAGCCGTGCGACCTGGTTCTCGCGCACGCCGTGGTTGTCGATGTCGAGCGTGTCGATCGCCGCCTCTTCGCCGAGCTTGTACTTGTTGACGCCGACGATCACGTCGGCGCCGGAATCGATGCGCGCCTGCTTCTCGGCGGCGCTCGCCTCGATCCTGAGCTTGGCCCAGCCGCTCTGCACGGCCTGCGTCATGCCGCCCATCGCCTCGACCTCCTCGATGATCTTCCAGGCGGCGTCGGCCATTTCCTGGGTCAGCGATTCCATCGCGTAGCTGCCCGCCCACGGGTCGACGATCGAGGTGATGTGGGTCTCTTCCTGGATCACGAGCTGGGTGTTGCGGGCGATCCGGGCGCTGAACTCGGTCGGCAGCGCGATCGCCTCGTCGAGCGAGTTGGTGTGCAGGCTCTGCGTGCCGCCGAAGACGGCAGCCATCGCCTCGATCGTCGTGCGCACGACGTTGTTGTACGGATCCTGCGCCGTCAGCGACCAGCCCGAGGTCTGGCAATGCGTGCGCAGGATGGAGCTCTTCGCCTGCTTCGGCGCGAACTCCTTCATGATGCGAAACCACAAGCCGCGCGCCGCGCGCATCTTGGCAATCTCGAGATAGAAGTTCATGCCGATCGCCCAGAAGAAGCTGAGCCGGCCGGCGAAGGCATCGACGTCGAGCCCCTTGACGATGGCGGTGCGAACGTACTCGCGGCCGTCGGCCAGCGTCAGCGCGAGCTCGAGCGCCTGGTTCGCGCCGGCCTCCTGGATGTGATAGCCCGAGATCGAGATCGAGTTGAACTTTGGCATGTGCGCGGCCGTGTACTCGATGATGTCGCCGACGATCCGCATGCTCGGCGCCGGCGGATAGATGTAGGTGTTCCTCACCATGAACTCTTTCAGGATGTCGTTCTGGATCGTTCCTGAAAGCTTGTCCTCGGCGACGCCCTGCTCTTCGGCGGCGACGATGTAGCCGGCCAGCACCGGCAGCACGCCGCCGTTCATCGTCATTGAGACGCTGACCTTGTCGAGCGGGATCGCATCGAACAGGATCTTCATGTCCTCGACCGAGTCGATCGCCACCCCGGCCTTGCCGACATCGCCGACCACGCGCGGGTGATCGCTGTCGTAGCCGCGGTGAGTGGCGAGGTCGAAGGCGACGCTGATGCCCTGGGCGCCGCCGGTCAGCGCCTTGCGATAGAAGTCGTTCGAAGCCTCGGCCGTCGAGAAGCCCGCGTACTGGCGGATCGTCCATGGCCGCACCGCGTACATGGTCGCCTGCGGGCCGCGGATGTACGGCGGAAATCCCGGCAACGTGTCGCTGGCCGGCAGGCCCTTTACATCGGCGGCGGTGTAGAGCGGCTTGACGACGATGCCTTCTGGCGTGACCCAGCTCAGCGCGTCGACGTCGCCACCGGGCGCCGAGCGCGCGGCGGCGGCTTGCCACTGGCTGAGCGCGGCAGTCGCGTCGTCGAAAGCTTTCGTCATCGCAAAAGGCAGGAAGCCGGAACGTACCGATTATCTGGCCGACCGGCGACAATCTCCGCATGGCCCGGCCGACCGTTTGTCTCATCGCCGCAGTCGCCCGCGACGGCGGCATCGGCCACGCCGGTCGCCTCCTGGTTCGCATTGCCGAAGACCTCCGCCGATTCAAGCAACTCACGCTCGGCTCACCAGTGATCATGGGCCGCGCCACCTGGGACTCGATCGGTCGGCCGCTGCCGGGGCGAGACAACATCGTCATCACCGGCAATCCGGCGTGGCACGCCGAAGGAGCGCGGCCGGCCGCGTCACTTGAAGCGGCACTCGCCCTCGTCGCCGGCGCGGATCGGGTCTTCATCACCGGAGGCGTTGGCATCTACGCATTGGCCCTGCCGCTGGCCGACGAGCTCGAGCTGACCGAGATCGACGCGGTGTTCCCCGCCGATACCTTCTTCCCGTCTTGGAATCGCGCCGATTTCAGGCAGACTGCGCGCGAGGCGCACGCAACGGCCGACGGCCTGCGCTACAGCTTCGTCACCTACCGAAAAGCTTGATCAAGGAAACGGCAGATGTCCGGTCACGGTTTTCACGCGCACGGTCCGCACGACGAGGAGCTCGAGCATCAGGCAGAGGCCGAGCCGCACGGCATGGCCGGCCACCTCGCCGTGGCAACCGCAATCATCGCCACGTTCGGCGCGATCTTTTCGTACATGGGCGGCCTGGCGCAGCTCGACGCCGGCCTCTACAAGAACGAGTCGGCGATCAAGAAGACCGAAGCGGCCAACCAGTGGGCGTTCTATCAGGCCAAGAGCAGTCGGCAGTACCTTTCCGAGCTGGCCATGGAGATCGTTCCCGAAGCGCGTAGAGACTTCTATCGCGCGGAGGCCGAGCGCCGCAAGGCGGAGAAGGCCGAGATCCAGAAGAAGGCCGAAGAGATGGAGAAGGAATCGCTCGAATGGGGCGAAAGGACCGAGCACCAGATCCACGAAGAGCATCGCTGGCAGCAGGCGACGACGGCCCTGCAGATCTCGATAGCCCTGGCAGCGATCGCGCTGCTTACCCGGAGCCGCCGCCTGCAGTACGGCGTGTACGTCGTGGCGACCATCGGCCTCGTTCTCGGCGTGCTGGCCTGGATGAGTCTCTAGCGACGCTGCACGGGCGGCTGAACGCGGCCGGCAGGCGTGGTGGCTACTTCTCGTCGAGCCCAAGCTCCTGGATCTTGCGCGTGATCGTGTTTCGGCCGATGCCCAGCTTTTGCGCGGCCTCGATCCGTCGACCGCGGGTGATCTCGAGCGCGGTGTGGATCAGTTGTGCTTCGAAGCGCCGCATCAGTGCCTCCCAGACCATCGGCTCGCCGGCGCGCAGCATTTCGCGCGCTTCCTGCTCGAGGCCCGTGAGCCAGCTCGACGCCGGTGGCTCGGCGGCATCGACGGCGATCGGCAACGCCGTCGCGGGAGCAATCGATGCCGGCGACAGCGAATCGGCGTGTGCTGGCGCGGGCGAGTCAGTGGCCGCGACGGGCTGACTCGCCTTCGACCCCGGGTGTGGTTGCAGCTCGGGCGGCAGATCCTTGGAGTCGACGAGCTGCGCCGGCGCCATCACCGTCAGCCAGTGGCAGATGTTCTCGAGTTGGCGAACGTTGCCAGGAAAGTTGAATTGCATCAGCCGC
Organism: Pseudomonadota bacterium; assembly: GCA_030854825.1. The sequence continues at coordinate 1,572 of JALYSL010000504.1, read as the reverse complement.
GCCAAGGCCGCTTCGGTGATGCGCTTGCCTTCGACGCCGAGCTCGCGCGCGCTCTTCTGCAGGAAAAAACGCGTCAACGACGGGATGTCTTCCTGGCGCTCGCGCAGCGCCGGCAGGCGCAGCCGAATGACGTTGAGACGATGGAACAGATCTTCGCGAAACGAGCCGGCCTTGACGCGTGCCTCGAGGTCCTGGTGCGTCGCGGCGATGACGCGCACGGTACTGCGCATCGGGTTGTGGCCACCGACCCGATAGAACTGGCCGTCGGCCAGGACCCGCAAGAGACGCGTCTGCAGCTCGAACGGCATGTCGCCGATCTCGTCGAGAAAGAGGGTGCCGCCGTCGGCCTGCTCGAAGCGGCCACGCCGCGTCGTCTGGGCGCCGGTGAAGGCGCCGCGCTCGTGGCCGAACAATTCCGATTCGAGCAGGTCTTTCGGTATCGCCGCCGTGTTGATGGCGACGAACGGACCGGTCGAGCGCGGGCTGTGCTTGTGCAGCGCATTGGCGACGAGCTCCTTGCCCGAGCCTGATTCGCCGGTGATGAGCACCGTGACGATGCTCTGGCTGAGGCGGCCGATGGCGCGAAAGACGTCCTGCATGGCCGGCGCCTGGCCGAGCATCTCGGGCACTTGCGTGGCCGGCGTCTCGCTCTCGCCTTCGTGCAGGCTTTCCTCGACCGCGCGGCGAATCAGGTCCACCGCCTTCGGTACATCGAACGGCTTGGGCAGATAGTCGAAAGCGCCGCCCTGGAAGGCGCTGACGGCACTGTCGAGATCCGAATACGCCGTCATGATGATGACCGGCAGATCGGGCATGCGCGCCTTGATCTTGTTCAGCAGCTCGATGCCTGAGCCGCCCGGCATGCGGATGTCGGAAACCAGCACTTGCGGTTCGTCGTCGTCGAACGCGGCGAGCGCGTCGCGGGCATTCGTGAAGCTGCGAACGGTGAACTCTTCTCGAGTCAGCGCCTTCTCGAGCACGAAGCGGATCGATTGGTCGTCGTCGACGATCCAGATGGGTTTCATTGAAGAGGGATCACGACCTTGAACACCGTACGGCCCGGCTCGCTTTCGAATTCGACAGTGCCATGGTGCTGCTGGATGAAGGTTTGCGCGAGTGTGAGGCCGAGTCCCGAGCCGCCTTCGCGCCCCGACACGAGCGGAAAGAAGATCCGCTCGCGCAACGACTCCGGAACTCCCGGGCCGTTGTCCTCGATATGCAATTCCAGTGCCAGACGATAGCGGTGCTTGCCGAGCGTCACTTGGCGGGCGACACGTGTGCGCAAGTTGATCTTCGCGTCGCCGATCCCGATGCGCTCGGCCAGCGCTTCGGCGGCGTTGCGGGCGATGTTCAGCACCGCCTGGATCAACTGCTCGCGATCGCCCCTGAACTCGGGAATCGAGGTGTCGTAGTCGCGCGCCGTGGCCAGGCCGCGCGGAAATTCGGCGACGATCAGCGCCCGGACGCGCTCGCAGACCTCGTGGATGTTGACGTTGCCGACCACGTGCGGCTTCCTGTGCGGCGCGAGCAGGCGATCGACGAGCGTCTGCAGCCGGTCGGCCTCCTTGATGA
>JALYSL010000503.1 GCA_030854825.1 Pseudomonadota bacterium | reverse complement strand
GGCTCGGCGTCGCCGGCGTGCAGGCGCGCCCACTTCTTCTTCAGCGTCGCGGCGTCGTAGCTGTACGCGTCGGCGTCGTGGGGAAAGGCGGTCCATTTGGCCATGATCAGTCTCCTCCTGTCGTTGTCGTGTAGCGGCTCGCGAGCGAGTGCAGGTGCTCGCGCTGGTCTTCGTCGAGATAGGGCAGCAGCAGGCAGAGCACGTGGAACGCGCCGCGCGAGAGGGCGGCGTTCGCCGTCTCCGGCTCGAGCGCCCGGCGCGGATCGCGAACGTACTCGAAGCTCAGCCAGTAGGTGAGGACGACGACCATCGCCGTGGCCACGGGCTCCACATCTCGCCGTTCGATCTCGAGGCCGCGCGTGCGGCCGATGCCGTCGAGCACCGCCTGCACGGCGCGCGACTTGCGCTGCAGCACGAACTGGAAATGGGTCTCGAGCTTGCGATGGTTGGAAAGCAGGTCGTTGAGGTCGCGGTAGAGGAAGCGATAGCTCCAGATCAGCTCGAACAGCAGGTGAAAGAAAAGCCAGGCGTCCTCGATGTTCGTCACGCCGTCGGTGGCCCGCAGCAGCTAGGTGAGCGCCGCGTCGTAGCGGTCGAAGAGCTTCGTGATCAACTCTTCCTTGGCCGGGTAGTGGTAGTAGAGGTTGCCGGGGCTGATGCCGAGCTCGGCCGAGATCAGCGTCGTCGAGACGTTGGGCTCGCCGAAGCGGTTGAAGAGCTCGAGCGTGGTGTCGAGAATGCGCTCGGCGGTGCGCCGGGGCTTCTTTTTCTGGGCGCGGGTCGTGGCCATGGCGGGTGTCGGGTCGGTCGAGGCTCACGCTAACCAGCACGGCGCGGCCTGTCCATCGGCGCCACCCCGATGCCGGCGCGGGCGGCAGCGCTGCCTACAATCGCGCCCTTCATGCCGGCCGTCTCGTTCCAGAACGTCGCCAAGATCTACCCTTCTTCGCGCGGCGAAGTGCGTGCCCTCGACGACGTGAGCTTCCAGGTCGAGCAGGGCGAGTTCTTCGGCCTGCTCGGGCCCAACGGCGCCGGCAAGACGACGCTCATCAGCATCCTCGCTGGCCTGGCCCGCGCCACCTCGGGCAGCGTTTCGGTGCTCGGCCACGACGTCGTTGCCGACTACGCCGCGGCGCGTCGTCAGCTCGGCATCGTGCCGCAGGAGCTTGTCTTCGATCCATTCTTCAGCGTTCGTGAAGCGCTGCGGATCCAGAGCGGCTATTTCGGCGTGCACGGCAACGACGCCTGGATCGACGAGTTGCTGCAAAACCTCGGCCTCGCCGACAAGGCCGACGCCAACATGCGCCAGCTCTCCGGCGGCATGAAGCGACGCGTTCTCGTCGCGCAGGCACTCGTGCATCGGCCGCCGGTGATCGTGCTCGACGAGCCGACCGCCGGCGTCGACGTCGAGCTGCGCCAGACGCTCTGGCAATTCGTCGACCGCCTCAACAAGGAAGGCCACACGGTGTTGCTGACGACGCACTATCTCGAGGAAGCCGAAGCGCTGTGCGGCCGGATAGCGATGCTGAAGCAAGGCAAGGTCGTTGCGCTCGATCGCACGACGGCGCTGCTCGCCGGCACTGCGAGCACGATGCTGCAGTTCAAGCTCGACAAGCCCTTGCCGGCGTCGCTTGCCGCACACGCCCGGGTCACCGGCCGCATCGTGCAGCTGAAGGCGCATGACGCGCGCGAGGTGGAGTCGATCCTCTCGGTGCTGCACGCGGCCGGCTGCGAGCCCGAAGATCTGGAAATCGGCCGCGCCGACCTCGAGGACGTATTCATCGAGATCATGCACGGCGAGACACCGAGGCGGGTTGCCGCATGACGGTGCATGCCGTCGCGGTCAGCCCGCGCGTCTCGACCGAGCACGGCATCCTTGCCGGCACGCGCACGCTGCTCTACAAGGAAGTGCTGCGCTTCTGGAAGGTGAGCTTCCAGACGGTGGCGGCGCCGGTCCTCACGGCCGTGCTGTACCTGCTCATCTTCGGCCACGTGCTCGAAGGCCGCGTCAAGGTGTTCGGCACGGTCGGCTACACCAGCTTCCTGATCCCCGGCCTGGTGATGATGAGCGTGCTGCAGAACGCCTTCGCCAACTCGAGCTCGTCGCTGATCCAGAGCAA
>JALYSL010000486.1 GCA_030854825.1 Pseudomonadota bacterium | reverse complement strand
CGGTGCGCGAGCTCGACGACTGGTTCGACCTCAGCCCGGTCGGCATGGTGCTGTTCGACGACAGCGGCCTGCTGGTGCGCACCAACCCGGCGTTCGACGAGCTGGCCGGGGGCGTGCCGGTGTCGCTCGCCGACGGCGAACCGACGCTGGCTCGTCTGCTCGCCTGGGGCGACGGCGGCGCGCTCGCGCAGTTGCGGCCAGGCTCGCGGCCGATCGAGTCGCAAGGCTGGATCAGCCAGCCTCACGGCGGCGTGCGCCGCCTGCGCGCCATGGTCCGCTGCTATCGCACGGCGACCGGCGAGCGCCGCTACATGGGCATCGTCGAGGATCGCAGCGTGGAAGAAGAGCGTGACCTGGCGCAGATGCAGATCGGCGCGATGATGGATACCGCCGGCGTTGGCATCACCACCTTCGAGGAATCGTCGGGCTGGGTGCGCCAGCGCGGCGGCGGCGCCGGTTCCGCGTCGGTGGTGCCGCACAACATCAGCCGCGAGATCGTCGTCCCGGAGTCGCTCGCCGAGTTCGAGCGGCTGCAGCTCGCGTTGAAGAAGACGCAGCGTGCCGAGGTGCGCTACGCCATTCAGCATCCCGAGCTCGGCCGGCGCTGGCTGATGACGCGGGTCGAGCCGGCGACCTTGGCTTCCGGCAAGAAGACGGCATCGGTCATCACGCTCGACATCACCGACCAGCAGCAAAGCCAGCGGCGCAGCGAGCAGCTGTTGCGCGAGATGACGACCATCCTCGAGAGCGCGACGGCCGGCATCGCCTATCTGCGCCATGGCGTGCTGGTGCGTTGCAACCGCGGCTTCGAGACGATGCTGCGCTTGCCGGCGAGCGGTGTCGCCGGGCTGAGCCTGGCCGAGCTGCTGTCGCGCCACGCCGATGCCGAATCGATGGCCACCGAGATCCGCGACGCCCTGCTCGCCGACGCCACCTACGAGGTCGAGTTCGCCTTCAGCGACGCCGACCAGCGCGCCGCGCCGTCCGAGCTGCGCTGGTATTCGCTGTCGGTGCGGCGCGCCGGCGGCGGTCTCGGCCTCGACGAAGCGATCGCCGTGCTGTCGGACGTGACGCGCATGAAGACGCAGCAGGTGCAGCTCGAGACGCTGGCGCGCGACCGCGAATCGATGGCGCGGCGAACCCGCGCCATCCTCGACTCGGTGCTGGTCGGCATCGTCACGGTCGGGCCGGCCGGCATCGAGTGGATGAACCGCTCGGCGCAGCGCATGTTCGGCGGCGAGCTCGAGGAGTTCCTCGACCTGCCGATGTCGGTGGTCGCGACGCCGGCGCTCGACCACCCGTTTCGGCACACACACTACCTCGAGGAGCTCGTCGAGGGTCGCGCCGAGACATTCGAATGCCAGGTTCATGCCCTTGACGGGCGCGAGTTCTGGATCGTCGGCAACGCTGTCGCCACCGGCCGCGAAGGCAAATCGCGCCAGCTCACCTATGCCTTGCTCGACATCGAGCACCGGCGCCAGTCCGAGGCGGCCGTCTTGCAGGCGCAGGCGTCGTTGCGCCGCGTCATCGAGGCGGCGCCGCTGGCGATCGCGCTGCTCGACGCGAAGACGCTCAAGATCGTGCAGATCAACGGGGTCGCGGCGCGCACCGTCTGCGATGCACCGGCCGATCTCGTCGGCATGACGCCGGAGCAGCTTTTTCCCCGTGGCGTGGCAGAGGTTCGGCGGCTCGACATGCAGCAGGCACTGGCGTCGAGCGACGTGACGACGCGCGAGTATCGAAGCATCGTCGACGGCGAGACGCGAATCTGGGACGCGCGCTATCTGCCGCTCGCCGCCGGCCCCGGCGAGCCGCCGGACCAGCTCCTGCTCGTTGCCACCGACGTGAGCGAGCAGCGCGCCGCGCAGGAAGCACGTCTCGAAGCGGCGCTGGCGCAGCGCGACATGCTGGTCAAGGAAGTACACCACCGGATCAAGAACAACCTGCAGGGCGTGGCTGGCCTGCTGCAGCAGGTCGCGCAGCGCAAGCCCGAGGTGGCGCCCGCGATCGACGAGGTGGTCGGCCAGGTGCAGGCGATCGCCCAGGTCTACGGCCTGCAGGTGGGCGCCGACGGGCCGCTGTCGATGGTGCGCGTGCTCGAGGCGATCACCGGCTCCGTGCAGCGCACGTTCGGCCGGCCGATTCGATGCAGTGTCGAAGGCCGCTCGCCGGCCGAATGGACCTTGCCGGAGGTCGAGGCGATCCCGATCGCGTTGACGATCAACGAGCTGCTCACCAACGCGATCAAGCACAGCGATCCGGCCGACGCGACCGGCGGGATCGCCTGCGTGCTCGACGGCACCGACGATGGCGTGCGCGTCGCCATCTCGAGCCGCGCCCGACTGCCCGACGGATTCAGCGTGGCACGCATCCCGAACGGCGTCTCGGGGCTCGGCCTGGTGCGCGCCCTGCTGCCTCGGCGCAGCGCCACCTTGCGCATCGAGCAGGCAGGCGAGCGCGTCGTCGCGACGGTGCTGCTGCAGGTGCCCGTCGTCGAGCGCGTCGTCGGCGAATAAGATCGCAGCTGCACGGCATCTCGAGGAGCACGAGCTTGGCGAAGAAAGGAACGATCCTCGTCGTCGACGACAACCGGCTCGTTCTCGCGACGTTGACCGATGGCCTGTCGCAAGCCGGCTACGACGTCATCGATGCCGACAACGGTGACGACGCCATCCTCCTGGCGCGCGAGCGCAAGCCCGACCTCGCCCTGCTCGACATCCGCATGGAAGGCAAGAGCGGCTTCGACGTCGCCCAGTACCTGCGCACGCAGTGCCGCATGCCGTTCATGTTTCTCTCGGCCTTTTCCGACGAAGAAACAGTGGCCCAGGTCGAAGCCCTGGGTGCAGTCGCCTACCTTGTCAAGCCACTCGACATCCGGCAAATCGTGCCGGCGGTCGAAGCCGCATTCGCCCATCTCGAGGCCGGCCGCGCCGAGTCGGCGGCCGGGCATGCGCAGCCGAGTCGCGGCAACGCATCGAGCGATGCGCTCGATGCCAGCGTCGCGATGGCGGCCGGCGTGCTCATGCATCGGCATTCGCTCAGTCGCGGCGAAGCGATGAAGCGCTTGCGCCGCCTCGCCGCCAACGGCCGGCACAGCGTTCACGAACAGGCCGAGTTGCTGCTCACGGCGGTCGAGCAACTCGCCGGCTCGTAGGCCTCACTACGTTTCGATCAGGCCACGGCGGGGTCCGGCGACAGCGAGAAATAAAAGCTGGCGCCGTGCTCGGGCTCGCCTTCGGCCCGGATCTCGCCGCCGTGCCGGTGCACGATTCGCCGCACCGAAGCGAGGCCGACGCCGGTGCCCGGAAATTCGCTGGCACTGTGCAGACGCTGGAAGACGCCGAACAGTCGATCGGCATAGCGCATGTCGAAGCCGGCGCCGTTGTCGCGCACCACGTAGCCTGCGGGCCCGCTGTCGTCGCGAACGAAAGCGACGTGCGGCCGGCTCGTGTTGCCGGTGTACTTCCAGGCATTGCCGAGCAGGTTCTCGAGCACCTGTCGGAGCAGCGTCGGATCGCCGAGCTCCGTCATGCCGGGTTCGATCTCGACCTCGACCGGGTGCTCCGGGTGCAGACGCCGCAAGTCTTCGACCACGTAGGCGGCGAGCTGGGACAGGTCCACCGGCACTCGCACGATCGGTTGTGCCGCGAGCCGCGAGAGCCCGAGCAGTGCGTCGATCATGTGATTCATCCGGCCGGCCGCGCCGAGCACGCGATCGAGGTGATCGTGGCCGACGCGGTCGAGCACGTTCGCATAGTCTTCCTTGACGATGCGCGTGAAGCCCTCGACGACACGGATCGGTGCGCGCAGATCGTGCGAGACGAGTGTGCCGAGCGCTTCGTGGTCGGCCTCGCTCGGTGTGCCGGCCGACGTGGCACGTGCCGAGCCGATCGCCTTACCGGCTGCGGCGCCGGGCGCGGCCGCCGTCGATGCGGTGGTCGCG
>JALYSL010000485.1 GCA_030854825.1 Pseudomonadota bacterium | reverse complement strand
GCTGTGCCCTGGCCGAAAGGCAGCCGCGCGGCCGCATTTGACGTGCATCAAAAAGAGCCGTGACAGCGCTCGACTGATCGACTCGCAGCCGCGCATCTTCTACGCCGTGAAGTCCGCCATCGTTCGTGCCGTTCATACGGTCCAGACGCGCCCGTCGTTGCAGGCTTCGGAGCTGGTGAACTACGTCATCAAGCAACACGGCCGGCACGGAGCATCCGGGCCCTGCTGCCTGGCATCAAGACGATTCGCTCAGGGAAGCACGATGCCCAGGCTCAGGAGTATCGAGAACATCACCTGGAACCGGGCGGTCTGCGCCAGCAGCGGATTGAATGCCGGGACGGGGGCATCGCTGCAGAAGCGGCGAATCAGCCGGATCGCCGTCGGCAGGGCAATCAGCGGCACCGCCAGGGTCCAGCCGATCCGCGTCTCTATGGCCAGAACGGCGAGCAGCGCGAACGGCGCGAGCACGAGCAGCGCGTATTCCCATCGGCTGAAGGCGCGGCCGAGACATACCGCGAGCGTGCGTTTGCCGACGGCGCGGTCGGGCTCGAGGTCGCGGTAGTTGTTGACGACGAGCACCGCTGAAGCGGGCAGGCCGACCATCGTCGCCGCGATGAGCACGCCGGGAGTGAGGGTGAAGGTCTGCAGGTAGAAGGTGCCGCTCACCGCGACCAGGCCGAAGAACAGCCAGACCACGAAGTCGCCGAAGGGCGTATACGAGATCGGACGCGGGCCGCCCGAATACGACATGGCCGCCGCCGCCGAGGCGATTCCGGCAAAGAAGATCGGCCAGCCGCCGTGCCAGGCCAGCATCAACCCGATCGCCGTGGCGACGGCGAAGCAGCCGCGGGAGGAGGTGCGCACTTGGCGCGGTGTCAACAGGCCGAGCGCGGTCGCCCGCGGCAGGCCGAGGCGGCCGGCCCGGTCGGTGCCGCGCTCGAAATCGCTGACGTCGTTGTCGAGATTGGTGCCGGTCTGCAGGAGCAGGGCGCCGAGCATCGACATCAGCATCACCGCGAAGTCGATGTGGCCGATCTGCCTCCAGGCAAGAGCGCAACCGACGAGCACCGGGTTGATGCCGATCGTCAGCGTGTGCGGCCGCGTCGCCATGACCCAAGCACGAAATGCCGAGAATGTCGTTGCGCCCGGCGCCCCCGTATCGGCGACGTGGTGATCCTGAATCTGCATGGCGATCCTTTACTGGATGGCGACGGCGAGGATCATGTCTCTGCGCCGGGGCGCCCCCTTGACATGGATCATGCGCGTGCGTGCCGCCCGCCTAGAGTCTCGGGGTGGCGACCATCGGCGCGGCGACGTGGGCGCAGACGGTACCAAGGGGGAAACGCACCATCGATGGGTCCTGCGGTATCACGCTGCTGATGCTGCTGCCGTTCACCGACTTGGGGCCGGCAGGCGGGACGCTGTCGCGCGACATCGCCGAGCTGGTGGCCGAGGCGCTGTCGGCGACCGAGCAGCCCGGCGCGGCGGCGGGCGCTCCGGCCATGCCTTCCTGAGAACGACGCCGCGCAGCGCTCGACAAGGTAGAGGATCGAGCGGTGCGCGGGGCCGTGCCACCCAACTTGACGCCCTCCGGAAGTGGCCGACTCGGGTGAGCCGGCAAGCTCGCTCAACGACGGACGATGACGCCGACCACGATGGCGGCGTCGAGAAGGATCCAGCCGATGCATGCCACGTAGATGGTCTTGTCCTTCTTTCGAAAGCCATAGACAAACCAGAGGCACGCCGAGACGAGGTAGGAGGCCCACGACAGGATCGAGACGCCACTGGCATTGCGTGCGAACCAGACCGTGAGCACCTGGGGCACCGTCATCAGCATCGTGACGACCGAAAGGCTTCTCAGTATTTTTTCAAGGGCCGTGGCCGGGTTTTGCGGCGGCGGAACCTCGATCGGCCGGCCGTCGGGATGATGTGTAGACATCGGCTGCTCCTCGAAACTGGCTGCCCGAGCCGCAGCGAAGGCGGCGAGTTGTCTGCGCTGACGATCTCGCACCTGGCAATGCTGCGGACGAGCAGGGCGTCGGCAATGAGCGAGCGATTGCCACGCCACGGGACGGCCTCGGCGCACATCCCCGCGGTCCGATCAGGCCGGCCAAGTCGGCGCGAATCTTATCGCGTCGTGAGGTATCGTCGTTTTCGAAAGCCTGTCGCGATTCTCCGCCGATGAAGCTCCACATCCTCTCCGACGTGCACTTGAGCTTTTGCGACTTGGCGCCCCGGTGGCTGACGCCGACGTGGTTGTCTTGGCCGGCGACGTCTCGCGTCCGCGCGAAGCCGTGGCCTGAGCGCAGCGATTCGACAAGCCCGTGCTCTACGTTCCGGGGAATCACGAGTTCTACGGCGGCAGCCTCGACGGCGTTGCGGCCGACCTCGAACGGCTCAGCGCCGGCACCCGTGTTCGCGTGCTCGACAACGCCGAGGCCGTGATTGGCGGTGTGCGCTTCCTGGGCACGACCTTGTGGACCAACTTCGAACTGTTCGGCCACGGCGAGAAAATGGCGGCAGCAATGGCCGAAGGGCAACGCCTGATCCGCGACTTCAGCAGGATTCGCCTCGCCGAAGGACGCGACGCCATGTTCTCGCCGGCCGACTCGGCGGTGCTCTTCAGGCGCAACGCCGCCTGGCTCGGTGCGGGGCTCGCGACGAAACACGACGGGCCGACCGCCGTGATCACCCATCACGCACCTTCGCCCAAGAGCATCCACCCGCGGTTCGCCGACTCGCTGCTGAATGCGTGCTTCGTGTCGAACGCGGAAAACCTTCTCGATGGAAGTCAGGCGGGACTATGGATTCACGGCCACACCCACGACAGCTTCGACTACGTCGTCAACGGAACGCGCGTCGTCTGCAATCCGCGCGGCTACGCCAAGAGCGGTGTGAACGAAAACGCGCGCTTCGATCCATCCCTCGCCATCGAGGTCGAGTAGCGCGGGTTGCAAGCCCACGTTGTCAGTCTCGGTGGCGCTTCGCTTTCCCCGCCTTCGTGACGCGAGTCAGAACGACGGCGACGGCTCGCCGGATTCGGGTGCTCGATCGATCACGTCGGCCGCTGACGGAACCGTGGCGCGAACTGTCTCGTTCGGGTCTGTTTCTTTGCGTATCTCCACCGTTATCGACGGAACCTGTGCAAGTAGCGTCAGGCCCGCCGAACCATCGGCCGCGCGTGCGTGCCAATTCGCTAAGGCGACAACGGTTCCGATAGCAACGGCTGCCCCTATGGCAACGGCGCCGGCGCGCACGGGCGTGCGACGTACAAGAGAACTCTTCTCATGGTTCATTGGGAACTCCTCGAATCTTGCCTTCTGAAGGCCTGAATGACGACGACTGGTACGCTTCGTACCTGCTCCAAAGAGCGGATTTGCAATGGGAAACCGGACACCGGAATTGATTGCTTTACGAAGATTGCCCTTCCCCCAACTTCGTTTCACTGAAGGGTGGTGACGACATGGCTCTCTATCGACTGGGCGACAAGACGCCGCAGGTGCCGGCCTCGGCCTACGTCGCCGAAGAAGCGGTGCTCATCGGCGACGTGACGCTCGGCGAGCACGCCAGCGCCTGGCCGGGCGCGGCGGCGCGGGCCGACAACGAGCCGATCCGCATCGGCGCACGCAGCAGCGTGCAGGAAGGTGCCGTGCTGCACGCCGACCCGGGCTTTCCGCTCGTCATCGGCGAAGGCGTCACGGTCGGCCACCAGGCGATGCTGCACGGCTGCACGATCGGCGACGGCACACTGGTCGGCATCCAGGCCGTCGTGCTGAACGGCGCGGTGATCGGCAAGGACTGCCTGATCGGCGCCGGCGCGATCGTCACCGAAGGCAAGGTCTTTCCCGACCGCTCGCTGATCCTCGGCGTGCCCGGCAAGGTCGCGCGCACACTCGGCGACGACGACGTCGCGCGGCTGAGGCAGGCGGCCGAGAGCTACGTCGAACGCGGTACCCTCTTTCGCAAGGAGCTCGTCCGCGTCGGCTGAGCTCGATTCCTGATTCGCGGAGCACCGACATGGCAGATCTGTTCGACAACCCGATGGGCCTGATGGGGTTCGAGTTCGTCGAGTTCGCCTCGCCGACGCCGCATTCGCTCGAGCCGGTATTCGAGAAGCTCGGCTTCACGATGGTGGCCAGACACCGCTCGAAAGACGTCGTGCTGTTCCGCCAGGGCGACATCAACTTCATCGTCAACCGCGAGCCGAAGGGCTACGCCGGCTACTTCGCCGCCGAGCACGGCCCTTCCGCCTGCGGCCTGGCCTTTCGCGTCAAGGACTCGCACAAGGCCTACGAGCGCGCGCTCTCGCTCGGCGCCCAGCCGCTCGAGATGCCCACCGGGCCGATGGAGCTCCGCCTGCCGGCGATCAAGGGCATCGGCGGCGCGCCGCTCTACCTGATCGACCGCTTCGAAGACGGCAAATCGATCTACGACATCGACTTCGAGTTCATCGAAGGCGTCGACCGGCGCCCGGTCGGCCACGGCCTGAAGACGCTCGACCATCTCACGCACAACGTCTATCGCGGCCGCATGACGTTCTGGGCCAGCTTCTACGAACGCCTCTTCAACTTCCGCGAGATCCGCTACTTCGACATCCAGGGCGAATACACCGGCCTGACGTCGAAGGCGATGACCGCGCCCGACGGCAAGATCCGCATCCCGCTCAACGAGGAATCGAAACGGGGCGCCGGGCAGATCGAGGAGTTCCTGATGAAGTTCAACGGCGAGGGTATCCAGCACGTGGCGCTCCTCACCGACGACCTGCTCGGCAGCATCGACAAGCTCGCGCTGGCCGGCGTGCCGCTGATGGCCGCGCCCAACGACGTCTACTACGAGATGCTCGAGCAGCGCCTGCCCGGCCACGGCCAGAACGTCGGCGCGCTGCAAACCCGCGGCATCCTGCTCGACGGCTCGACCGAAGGCGGCAAGCCGCGCCTGCTGCTGCAGATCTTCTCCGAGACCGTGCTCGGCCCGGTCTTCTTCGAGTTCATCCAGAGGAAGGGCGACGAAGGCTTCGGCGAAGGCAACTTCAAGGCGCTGTTCGAATCGATCGAGCGCGACCAGGTCAAGCGCGGCGTGCTTCAGACGACATGAACAAAGACGAACGCGCTTACCAGTCGGGCTTCGGCAACGAGTTCGCCACCGAAGCGCTCGAGGGCGCGCTGCCGGTCGGCCGCAACTCGCCGCAGCGAGCACCCTACGGGCTCTACGCCGAGCAGCTGAGCGGCACCGCATTCACCGCGCCGCGCGCCGACAACCGGCGCTCGTGGCTGTATCGCATTCGCCCGGCCGCCATGCACGAGCCGTTCACGCGACTCGACGACGGCCGCATCGTCAGCGAATTCGAGAGTGTCGAGACCTCGCCGAACCAGCTGCGCTGGAACCCGCTGCCGATGCCTGAAGCGCCCACCGATTTCATCGACGGCCTCGTGACGATGGCGGGCAACGGCAGCCCGGCCGTGCTGAACGGCGCCGCAGCGCACGTCTACGCAGCGAATCGGTCGATGACGAAGCGCCACTTCTATTCGGCCGACGGCGAGCTCTTGATCGTGCCGCAGCAAGGCCGGCAGCGCTTCGTCACCGAGCTCGGCACCATCGACGCCGAGCCACAGGAGATCGTCGTCATTCCACGCGGCGTCCGCTTTCGCGTCGAGCTGCCCGAAGGCACGGGGCGCGGCTACGTCTGCGAGAACTACGGCGCCAACTTTCGCCTGCCCGACCTCGGCCCGATCGGCTCGAACGGCCTCGCCAACCCGCGCGATTTCCTCGCGCCGGTGGCGGCCTACGAAGACGTCGAAGGCGAGCACGAGCT
>JALYSL010000107.1 GCA_030854825.1 Pseudomonadota bacterium | reverse complement strand
ACATCAGCCCGAACGCCGCGCCGTCCTCGATGGCGGGCAAGGACTGCAACCCGCTCTTCTTCGCCGTCTCGTGGCCGAACGACGCATACCACGAGGCCGCCGGCCAGTTCGCGAACACGCGCGGACTGAAGAGCGTCTACCTCGTCGCTCCCAACTACCAGGCCGGCAAGGACTCTCTGGCCGGCTTCAAGCGCACCTTCAAGGGCCAGGTCGTCGGCGAGAACTACACCAAGCTCGGCCAGCTCGACTACGCCGCCGAGCTCGCCGAGATCCGTGCCGCCAAGCCGCAGGCGGTCTACATCTTCCTGCCGGGCGGAATGGGCATCAACTTCATCAAGCAGTACGTCGGCGCCGGCCTCGGCAAGGACACGACGCTGCTCCTGCCCGGCTTCTCGGCCGACCAGGACGTGATCAAACCGGTCGGCAGCGCGATGGCCGGGCTCTTCAACACCGCTCACTGGTCGCCCGACTTCACGAATGCGGCCAACGTCAAGTTCGTGTCGGAGTTCGAGAAGGAATACAAGCGCGTGCCGACGCTCTATGCGTCGCAGGGCTACGACGCCGCCCATCTCATCGGCGCGGCCGTGCGGGACGTCAAGGGCAAGCTCGAGGACCAACCGGCGGTGCTGAAGGCGCTCAAGGCGGCGCGCTTCGAGTCGGTGCGCGGTTCGTTCAAGTTCAACACCAACCAGTACCCGATCCAGAACTACTACGTGCGCACGATCGGCAGCGACGGCAAGGGCGGCCTGATCAACAAGTCGTTCAACGAGCCGATCCTCAAGAACCACGGCGACGCCTACGTGCAGGCCTGCCCGATGAAGTGAAGCGGCACACGGCGAGCCGGTTCCCTTCGATCCCGCGCTGACCGCGATGGCCGGCGTCCTCGTCCTCGAGCAGGCGCTCAACGGCCTGCAGTTCGGGCTCATGCTGTTCCTGCTTGCGGCCGGGCTGACGCTCGTCTTCGGCGTCATGGACATGATCAACCTGGCGCACGGGTCGCTCTACATGGTGGGCGCCTTCGTCGCCGCGTGGCTGGTCGGGCTCACCGGCTCGTTCGTGCTCGGCGTGCTCGGCTCGGTCGTGATCACTGCGGCTTTCGGAATGGTCCTCGAAGCCGGATTGCTGCGCACGCTCTACGCGCGCGACCATCTCTCGCAGGTGCTCGCGACCTTCGCCCTGATCCTGATCCTCAACGACGGCACCAAGATGGTCTTCGGCAACGACCTGCCGCTCTCGGCGCCGGACGCGCTCGCAGGCCCGGTCGAGTTGCTGCCGGGATTGATGTATCCGGCCTATCGCCTGCTGATCCTCGGCGTTGGTCTGGCGCTCGCGCTGCTGCTCTGGCTCCTGGTGCAGAAGACGCGAATGGGCGCGCTGGTCCGCGCCGGCGCGTCGAACCGCGAGATGGCGACCGCGATGGGCACCGACATCCCGCGCCTCTTCACGATGGTGTTCGGCATCGGCGCGGCGCTGTGCGCGGTCGCCGGCGCGCTGCTCGGGCCGCTGCTCGCGGTGCAGGTCGGCATGGGCGAGAACATCCTGATCCTCAACGAAGGCGTGAAGATGGTCTTCGGCAACGATCTGCCGCTGTCCGTTCCGGCGCTGCTCGACGGACCGATCGAACTGGTGCCGGGTCTGCTCTACCCGGCTTACCGGCTCGTCATCATCGCCGTCGGACTCGGGCTCGCCGTCGTGCTGTGGCTGCTGGTGCAGAAGACGAGGATGGGCGCCCTGGTGCGCGCCGGCGCGTCGAACCGCGAGATGGCGACCGCCATGGGCACCGACATCCCGCGCCTCTTCACTATCGTCTTCGGCATCGGCGCGGCTCTGTGCGCGGTCGCCGGTGCGTTGCTCGGGCCGCTGCTCGCGGTGCAGGTCGGAATGGGCGAGAACATCCTGATCCTCGCCTTCGTCGTCATCGTGATCGGCGGCATCGGCTCGATCCGCGGCGCGCTGGTCGGGGCGATCCTCGTCGGCTGCATCGACACGCTGGGACGCACGCTGCTGCAGCACCTCTTCCGCGAGTTCCTGCCGCCGCAATGGGCCAGCGCCGCGGGGCCGGCAGTGGCTTCGGTCGCGGTCTACGTGTTCATGGCGGTCGTGCTGGCGATCAAGCCGCAAGGCCTCTTCCCGGCGCGCGGCTGATGGCCGCGGACGATTCCGCCGAAATGCTCGCCGTGCCGGATGTCGACGTCGCCGCGCTGCCGGCCACGAGCGAGCCCGCGCTCGGACGCGGTCGCACCGCGCTCGTCCTTCT
>JALYSL010000106.1 GCA_030854825.1 Pseudomonadota bacterium | reverse complement strand
CTCTTCGCGCTCGGCGCTCTGCTCGTAGTCGAAGGCCGCAGCGATCGGCTCGTATTGAAAGGCGATGTCGCGAAAGCCGGCACGCCTGGCTGCGGTTTGCAACGCCGCCTGCGCCAGCGCGTCGCGCGCGGGATCGTCATCGACGAAGAAGACCGGCCGCCCGACCATCGCCCGGCCGATGGCGGCGCCGGTCTCGCTCTCGGCGCGTCGCTTCAGATGGGCAAGATAAGTCGCCACGACGTCGAGATAGCGCACGGCGCGGCCGCCGCCGACATCGGTGCTCTGCTCGATCAGGGTGCTGCCGAGGATGCTTTTCATCGAGCGCATCAGGCGGCCGTCGATGCCCTCGACATAGGCGGCGACAGCGGCCCGGCCGAACTCGCAATGCGGCTGATCGCGGGCGCCGCCTTCGGCGGCATAGAAGACCGCCGTGGGAATCGTCGCAAAGCCGGGCTCGAGCTGAACCAGGCGCATCGGCGCGCCGGGCACGGGCACAGCGATCGCCGAGTTCGACGTTCCGAAGTCGATGGCGCAATAGCCAAGTGAGCGGGGCATCGGAAGGCGCGCAGAAAGACGCGCACGCACAAGGGCCGGCGATTCTAGAGTGGCCGGTAAACCGCAAGGGCCGACGGCGCGTTTCGAGATATAGCGCGAACTGCTTCCGTTTCGAGGCCGGGTTCGCCCTATCGCCGCCGAATCGGCGGCCGATACTGAACAGAGCGAACCCTCGCTCCGGAGTGACCGATGAATCTGATCGCCGCGGTCCGCTGGCTGCTTGCGCTGACCTCGCGTCGCGCGCCGCGCCGCCGTGGCTCCGATCCTGCCGACATGGGCACAGCCTTCGGTCTCGACGCCATCACCACGCTCGAGGCCGAGCTCGATTCCGGCCTGCGTGAAGCTCACCCGGCGCCGGAGCGGTCGCGCTTCGAGCTTCGCTCGCGCCGGCGCTCCGGCCTGTAGCCGCCGGCGTTTCTATATTTCGAGCACCAGCAGGGGCTGGTGCGCCACGGCCTCGCCGCGGCGCTCGTGACCGCGCGAGTTGCATACGACCCGGGTCGAGCCCCCCGCGCGCGACACGTGGTAGTCATGAGCGCAATGCAGATGGCCGTGCAGCCAGAGGTCGGCGCGGCCGATCAGGTCGTCGTCGGCGTTGCAGAAGCTTGCCGTGCCGCTGCGCTCGCCGTAGCGTGGATCGGCGCTGCGCAGGCTAGGCGCGAAGTGTGTGATGACGACAGTTCGCTCCCAGCCGTCAGCCTGACGCGTCAGCTCCTGTTCCAGCCATTGACGGCAGCGCATCGCCTCGACGCGAACCGCATCGACATCGAAGGGCATGCCGCTCCGCGTCGTCTGCATCAGGGCCATGAAATACGCGCCGGCACGCATCGCCTTGGCGCGGCCGGCGACGCCGAAGAGGTCGAAGTCGCTCCAGCGGGTGGTCCCGAGGAAGCGAATGCGGCGACCGCGATCGTCTTTGACGATCAGGCCTTCGCGCTCGAGCAGGGTGATGCCGAGGTCGGTGCAGCGCTGCCTGAGCTCGGGCAACGCGGTGTCGAGATCGCGGCCGTCGAATTCGTGATTGCCGGCCACGAAGACGACCGGTTGCGGCCACCGGGCGAAGCGCTCGAGCCCGAGCCAGCGGCTGTCGATGTCGCCGGCCAGCACCAACAGCTCCGCGCCGGGCGCCGGCTGCGGCTCGAACTGTTCGGTCTCCAGATGCAGGTCGGACAGGAGCTGAAGTCGCATCTCAGTCGGTGCCGCGCCGCTCGCTGGCCGACGGGTTGACACGTCGAAGAGCGGCCGCCGCAGCGAGCGCGTATGCCGGCGCGGTCACGCCCCGTGACAGTGCTTGAACTTGCGGCCGCTGCCGCAAGAGCACGGATCGTTGCGGCCGACCTTTGGCGTGGCGCGGCGAACCGTTTCAACCTGGTAGCGAAGCGGCTCGGTCAGGTCGTAGAGGTCGGCGACGCAGGCGATGATCTCCTCGATCGCATCGTCGAGCGAATCGAGCGGCCTTTCCTTGGCGACGATGGCGTGGGTCGCCTGCTCTTCTTCGCTGTCGGCCGGCAGGAAGCGATAGAGCCGCGCCAGTGCCGTCGCGACGGCGGCGTCGTCCAAGTCGTCGAGGCCGGCAAAGATGCTGGCGGCGAACTCGAAGCCGGCCACCCAGGGCAGGATCGCTCGCGTCGTCGCGTCGAGCCGCGGCTCGGCTTCGCCTTGGCCGGTGCTTTCTTCCTCGGGCTCGAGGATGAGCGGGTCGAAGCTTCGGTATTCGGCCAGCGAGCCGTTCATCGCGGCGTAGCGGCGGCCGATCAACTGGCGCGCCCGCAGCTGGGCTGGCGTCAGCTCCGCTTCGCCCCAGCGATGGCCGCCGGCGTCGAACACGTAAGGCAACCAGCGCTCGGCCTCGATCAGCTCCGGCTGGACGATGATCGCGGCGAGAAAGCCGTCGAGCATGACGACGTCGAGCGGCTCGAGCGGCTCGGGCACCTGGGCGAGCAAGTCATCGAGCTCCTTGAGCTCGGCATCGCCAAGGTCCTGCGCCGCGGCAGCTCGCGGAGGGCGCGACGGCGGCGCCGATTCGGGCAGCGCCATCGCCGGCCTTTCGTCAGCTGGCCAGCCGCGCCGCGATCTGCGCGCGAACCCGCGGCAGCGCTTCGGGCAGGCGATAGGCGAGCCGCTCGAACAGCTCGTCGTGCAGGGCGAGCTCGCCGGCCCAGCTGGCGGCATCGATGTCGGACACGCACTCGAAACGCGCCCGATCGAAATCGAGGCCCGACCAGTCGAGGTCTTCATAGCGCGGCGTCAAGCCGAACGCGGTGAGCTGGCCGTCGGCATGACCTTCGACGCGGCGCACGATCCATTCGAGGACGCGCATGTTCTCGCCATAGCCGGGCCAGACGAACTTGCCGTCGGCACCTTTGCGGAACCAGTTGACGCAGTAGATCTTGGGCAGCGTCGCGCCGCGGCGAGCGAGGTTCGCTCCGAGCGCGAGCCAGTGCTGGAAGTAGTCGCTCATGTTGTAGCCGATGAAGGGCAGCATGGCGAACGGATCGCGACGCACGACGCCCTGGGCGCCGCCGGCGGCCGCCGTCGTCTCCGAGCCCATCGTCGCCGCCATGTAGACGCCTTCGGTCCAGTCGCGCGATTCGCTGACCAGCGGAATCGTCGTCGAGCGCCGGCCGCCGAAGATGAAGGCGTCGATCGGCACGCCGTGGGGCGAATCCCAGGCCGGATCGAGGGCCGGGTTGTTGGTGGCGGCGACGGTGAATCGCGCATTCGGGTGCGCCGCCTTGACGCCGGTCTCGCGCGCCAGCTGCGGCGTCCAGTCCTTGCCCTGCCAGTCGATCAGATGCTCCGGCGGCATCTCGGTCATGCCTTCCCACCAGACGTCGCCGTCGTCGGTCAGGGCGACATTGGTGAAGATCACGTCGCGCTTCAGGCTCGCCATGCAGTTCGGGTTGGTCTTGTCGTTGGTGCCGGGCGCGACGCCGAAATAGCCGGCCTCGGGATTGATCGCGTAGAGCTTGCCGTCGGCGGCCGGCTTGATCCAGGCGATGTCGTCGCCGACCGTCGTGACTGTCCACTTCGCCAAGGCCGCTGGCGGAATCAGCATCGAGAAGTTGGTCTTGCCGCAGGCGCTCGGGAACGCCGCCGCGATGTGGTGCTTCGTGCCTTCGGGCGAGGTGACGCCCAGAACCAGCATGTGCTCCGCGAACCAGCCGGGATCGGCCGCGGCAGGATCGGCAGCGGCACGGCCCATCGCCGAAGCAATGCGCAAGGCGAAGCATTTCTTGCCGAGCAGGGCATTGCCGCCATAGCCGGAACCGTAGCTCCAGATCTCCTGGGTCTCGGGGTAGTGGACGATGTACTTGGTGGCGTTGCACGGCCAGGGGCCGTCTTTCTGGCCCGGCTCGAGCGGCGCGCCGACGGTGTGCATGCAGGGCACGAAGTGGCCGTCGCTGCCAAGCACGTCGAGCACCTTGCGACCCATCCGGGTCATGATCTTCATGCTGACCGCGACGTAGGCACTGTCGGTCAGCTCGACCCCGATATGCGCGATATCGGAGCCCAGAGGTCCCATCGAGAACGGCACCACGTACAGAGTGCGGCCGCGCATGGCGCCCTTGAACAGCGCCGGCGTGCCGTCGGGCCGCCCGTTCTGCAGGATGCCGCGCATGTCGGCCGGCGCCATCCAGTTGTTGGTCGGGCCGGCGTCTTCCTTCTTCTCGGCGCAGATGAACGTGCGATCTTCGACGCGGGCGACGTCGCTCGGGCTCGATCGCGCCAAGAAACTGTGCGGCCGCAGGGTCGGGTTCAGCTTCAGCAAGGTGCCGGCGGCCACGAGCTGTTCGCAGAACCGGTCGTATTCGGCATCGCTGCCGTCGCACCAGACGACGGCCTTGGCTTCGGTCAGCGTCGCCATGTCACGGACCCAGTCGGCCAGTTTGCGATGACGAACGTAGGCGGGGGGATCACTCGTCGCGCCGAGCGCCAGGGGACGGTTCATGTCAGGTCCAGTCGTAATGAAGCGGGGCGCGGGCCGGCCGGTGCGAAAGGCAGCGATCGAAGCGCGTCGGTGCGGATGTCTCGTTTGCCGCCGATCGGGCCGCGCTCGGCGAACGCTCGATCGAAGGCCTTTTGGCTCTTGTGCTGCGAGTGTAGCGGCCGACCGATCGCCTTTCGGGAGCGCGCCGACACGGCGCGGCCGCAATAATCCACCATGCAGCGCCGCCCCTTGCTCGCCGCTTCGCTGGCGCTGATCGCGGCGCGGCAGGTCGGCGCCCAGGTCACGTCCGGCCCGCTCGGGCCGCTGCGTCTCGGCGCCGACCGCGCTCTCGTCGAATCGGGGCTGGCGCACAGCCTCCAGCACGCCTTCGGCGCCGATACCGGCCTCGCCGTCAAGGTGGTGCCT
>JALYSL010000469.1 GCA_030854825.1 Pseudomonadota bacterium | reverse complement strand
CACCAGGTCGAGCAGGTCGGGCTCGACTTCGCGCAGGCCGCGCACCGTGGTGAGCAGGATCGGGAACACGCAGATCGAGAACGCGATCATCATGTTCGGCACGATCCCGTACTTGAACCAGACGATGATGAGTGGCCCGAGCGCAACCTTCGGGATCATGTTGAGGCTGACCAGCAGCGGCATCATCAGCGCCTCGAGCGGCTTCGACCAGGTAAAGGCCAGCGCCAGCAGCACGCCGGCCACGAGCGCGATCAGGTAGCCGCCGAAGATCTCGGTCGCCGTCGCCAGCGAGTTCGTCCACCATTGGTAGTTGCCGAGGACGAGCGTCTTGGCGGTGTCGACCGGCGACGGCATCACGTACTTCGGCACGTCGCCGAACTTGACGAACGCATACCAGAGCACGAGCAGCGCGAGGTGCGAAGCCACCGCCATCAGCGTTCGGTTCCAGCGGTCTTGGGTCATGGCTCGTGCGTCGATCCAGGCGGCGCGCCGATGATAGGGGCGGCGCAGCCGTATCGGGGTGAATGCTCTCTCGGCGCGGCGGGCCCGTTGCTAGACTGAAAGACGTTCAGCGCCTCCACGGGATTCGATATGAAGATTCTTCGCCGCCTCACCCTCGTCGTCGCTGCCGCCGCCGGCATCGTCTCTTCGCCGGCCTTCGCCGCCGAGCAGAAGATCGACTTCATCCTCAACTGGGTGCCCGGCGGCGACCACGCGCCGTACTACTACGCCAAGAAGATGGGCTGGTACAAGGAAGCCGGCATCGACTTCAACCTCGAGCCCGGCAAGGGATCGGCGGTCGCGGTGCAAAAGGTGGCCGCCGGGGCCGACCAGCTCGGCTTGGCCGACATGCCGAACGCGCTGGCGCTACGCGGCAAGGGCGCCGACACGGTCGGCGTCTTCAACGTCTACGCCAACTCGCCGCAGGGCCTGTACTGGCTGAAGAGCTCGGGCATCAAGTCGGTGAAGGACCTCGCCGGCAAGAAGATCGGCAACCCCGCCGGTGACGGCGCGCGCACGATCTGGCCGGCGCTGGCCAAGGCCAACGGCATGGACCCGAACTCGGTGACCTGGGTCAACATCGACGCCAACTCCAAGCTTGCTGCCCTGAAGGCGCACTCGATCGACGCGACCACGTCGTTCTACAACATCCACCACATCTTCAAGCGCGAGCTCGGCGCCGACATGGGCTTCGTCGCCTGGAAGGACGCCGGCCTCAACACCTACGGCAACACTATCATCGTCAACCCCGAATTCCTCAAGGAACACAAGGCGGTGGTGGCGGCTTTCGTCAAGGTCACGCAGCGAGCGTTCGCCGCCTGCGTCAAGGACGCGAAGCCCTGCGTGCAGGCGCTGATCGACGCCAACGGCGCGCTGAACTACGACAACGAGATGCAGAACTGGGAGCTCGTCGAGCAGCTGATGCGCGACAAGTATTCCGAGACCGTCGCGCTCGGCATCCTCAACGACGCGCGCATGGCCGCCGACTACAACCTGGTGAAGACCTACATCGGTCTCGACAAGCCCTACAACGTGAAGATGGCGTACACCAACGAGTTCCTCGACCGCTCGATCAAGATGCCTAAGTGAGCCGGAGCCGATGGCCGCGCCGCGCATCCGCACCACCGTCGTCGGCTCCTACCCGGTGCCCGAGTGGTTGCTCGCGGCGCCGTCCGAGCAGGCTCTGATCGACGCCACGCGCGTCGTCATCGCGACCCAGGAAGCGGCCGGCGTCGACGTCGTCTGCGACGGCGAGCTGTACCGCTTCGACCTGAACCATCCCGAGACCAACGGGATGATCGAGTACTTCGTGCGGCCCATGCAGGGCGTGCGCCACGACATGACGTTTGAGGAGGTCATCGCCTACCGGGCACTGCCGGGCATGCGCTTTCGCACCCGGCCGCCGGGCGTCGTCGAAGGCCCGATCGGCAGCGGCACGCTCGACTTGCCGCTCGCCTGTCAGCGCGCTGCCGCGCTCGCCACGAAGACCTTCAAGTTCACCGTCACTGGCCCGCACATGCTGGCCAAGACGCTGCTCAACCGCCACTACACCGACACGCCCGAGCTCGCTCACGCCATCGCCGATGTGCTGGCCGAGCAGGCGAAGCACCTCGACGCCGACATCGTGCAGATCGACGAGGCCAACCTGCCCGGCCACCCCGAGGAATGGGAGTGGGCCGCCTCGGCGATGAACCGCGTCCTCGACGCCGTGCCGACGACGCCGGCCGTGCACCTGTGCTTCGGCAACTACGGCGGCCAGAGTGTGCAGATCGGCACCTGGGAGCAGCTGATGCGCTACCTGAACGCGTTGCATGCGGACCATGTGGTGCTCGAATGCGCGCACCGACCCCCCGAGGAGCTCGCCGTCTTCAAGGATCTGAAGCCGCAGCTCGGCTTCGGCCTCGGCGTCATCGACATCAAGCTCACCGAGGTCGAGTCGGCCGACGCGGTGGCGCGCGCCATCGAACGCGCCGAGTCGCTGCTCGGCGCCGGCCGCGTCCGCTTCATCCACCCGGACTGCGGCTTCTGGATGCTCAAGCGCTCGATCGCCGATGCGAAGATTCGCGCCCTCGCCAAAGGCCGCGACCTGTTCGAGGGCCGCTGACCTCGCTGGCCGGCCCGGCTACTTCATGAAGCGGTCGCGCAAGGCCTGCGTGCCGCTGCGAAAGACGCCGAGGTCGCTGCCGACGGCCACGAATCGCGCGCCCATCTCGAGGTAGCGACGGGCGTCGGCCTCGACGCCGGCAAGGATGCCGATCGCCTTGCCGACTGAGTCGGCGGCCTTGAACACGGCGGCGATCGCGGCCTGCGACTCCGGATGGTTCGGCTCGCCGAGATGGCCGATCGCCGCCGACAGGTCGGCCGGCCCCACGAAGACGCCGTCGACGCCATCGACTGCCGCGATCTCGGCCGCAGCGTCGAGCCCCTTCCTGCTCTCGATCTGCACGAGCACGCAGATCTGCTCGTTGATGCCTTTGAAGTAGTCGGGCACCGTGCCGAAGCGGTTGCCGCGGTGAGAGGTCGAGACGCCGCGGATGCCGCCGGGCGGATAGCGCGTCGCGGCGACGGCGCGGCGCGCTTCGTCGGCGCTCTCGATCATCGGCACCAGGAAGTTGGAGAAGCCCGCGTCGAGCAGGCGCTTGATCTCGATCGCATTGTTCGAGGCGGGTCGCGCGACCGGCGCGCTGGCGCTGTCTTTCAAGGCCATCAGCTGCGGAATGAAGGTCGTGACGTCGTTCGGTGAATGCTCGCCGTCGAGCAGCAGCCAGTCGAAGCCGGCGACACCGAGCACCTCGGTCGTGATCGGGTTGGCGAGCGAGCACCAGCAGCCGATCAGCGTTTCGCGTGCCAGCAGACGCTGGCGAAAGCTGTTCGGATAGGGACGATAGGGGCTTGCAGAGGTGGGCATGGCTTCTTTCGTGGTCATCGGTTCTCTCGGGCTTACGTGTGGCTTCGTCAGCGCACCAGGGAGGGCCGCTTCGCATCGAAGCGCCAGTTCGGCACCAGCGCCTGCATGCCCCGCGCATCGTCGCGGGCGCCGAGGCCGTGCTGGCGGTACAGCGCGTGGGCGCGCTCGACCTCGGCCATGTCGAGCTCGACGCCGAGACCGGGTGCGGTCGGCACACGGATCTCACCGCGGGCGATCTGCAGCGGCTTCTTCGTCAGGCGCTCGCCGTCCTGCCAGATCCAGTGCGTGTCGATCGCCGTGACGCGCCCGGGTGCGGCGGCCGCGACGTGAGTGAACATCGCGAGCGAGACGTCGAAGTGGTTGTTCGAATGCGAGCCCCACGTCAGGCCCCAGTCGCGGCAGGTCTGGGCGACGCGCACCGAGCCCGCCATGGTCCAGAAATGCGGATCGGCCAGCGGGATGTCGACCGCCTGCAGCGCCAGCGCGTGCACGAGCTGGCGCCAGTCGGTGGCGATCATGTTGGTTGCCGTCGGCAAGCCGGTGGCGCGGCGGAACTCGGCCATCACCTCGCGCCCGGAAAAGCCGCCCTCGGCGCCGCACGGGTCTTCGGCGTAGGCGAGCACCTCGTGGCAGTCGCGCATCAGGCGAATTGCCTCGGCGAGCGACCAGGCGCCGTTCGGATCGAGGGTGATGCGCGCGTCGGGAAAGCGCTCGTGCAGGGCCGTCACCGTCTCGACTTCGGCGTCGCCCTCGAGCACACCGCCTTTCAGCTTGAAGTCGGCGAAGCCGTAGCGTGCGTGCGCGGCCTCGGCGAGGCGAACGATCGCCGTCGTGTCGAGCGCGGGCTCGTCGCGCAGCGTCAGCCAGGCGTCGCCGCGTGCGTCGCAGCGATACGGTTGTTCGCTCTTCCTGCGATCGCCGACGTAGAACAAATAGCCGAGCACCGGCACGCTGTCGCGCTGCCGGCCGTCGCCGAGCAGCGCCGACACCGGCACGCCGAGATGCTGGCCGAGCAGGTCGAGCAGCGCGCATTCGAGGCCGGTGATGGCGTGCACGGTGGTGCGCAGATCGAAGGTCTGCTGGCCGCGGCCGGCGGTGTCGCGGTCGGCGAAGCGCCGTTCCACCTCGGCCAGCAGCTCGCGAAGCTCGCCGATCGAGCGGCCGACGAGCAGGGCCTGCGACTCGACGACGACCCGTTCGATCGCCGCGCCGCCCGGCACTTCGCCGACGCCGATGTGCCCTGCGCTGTCGCCGACCATGACCAGATTGCGGGTGAAGAACGGGGCGTGCGCGCCGCTCAGGTTGAGCAGCATGCTGTCGTGGCCGGCCACCGGCACGCAACGGACCGACTCGATGCGAGGGGCATTCGTCGAAGTCATCGTACAACTGGCTCGAAGGCAGCCATCAGCGTTCCGAGAGCCGCGCCGCGCGCCGTCGCCGCTCGCGGCTGTTGGCCAAGTGCGTGCGCATCGCCGCGCGTGCGGCCTCGCTGTCCTTGCCGGCGATCGCGTCGAGAATCGAGCCGTGCTCGGCATTGACGCGGCGCAGATAGGCCTGACGCTCGTCGGTCGACGCGGCCGACGAATCGAGCCGGGCGCGCGGAATGATGGCTGTGCCGAAGGTCTGTACCAGGCTTTCGAAATGGGCGTTCTGCGTCGCCCGCGAGATCTCGAGATGGAAGCGGAAGTCGGGCCCGACCGCGTCGTGCTTGGCCTCGACCGCGTGCGTGAACGCGGCGAGCGCGCCGCGCATCGTGTCGAGGTTGGCGGCGCTGCGCCGCTGCGCCGCCAGGCCGGCGGCCTCGGTTTCGATGCCGATGCGCAACTCGAGCATGGCGACGACGTCGTGCAGCGTCGCCAGCTGGTCGGCGCGGATCCGGAACACCGCCGAATCGGCGTGGCCGGTGACGAAGGTGCCGACGCCGTGCCGCGTCTCGACCAGCGACGACGCCTGCAGCTTGGAGAGTGCTTCGCGGATCACCGTCCGGCTGACGCCGAACTCGCCCATCAGCGCTGCTTCGGTGGCCAGCTTGGCGCCCGGACCGAGCCGCCCGTCGCGGATGCGATCCGCCAGATCCTCGACGACGCCGAGCGCGAGGCTGCGTGGCCGCCGGCGCTCGAGAAGGGCGAGGTCGTTCATGTCGATGGCGTTTTCAGCTAGTTGTACGACATCACACGACTTGCCGCAAGCGAGCTTCCGCCGATAGCCCGAATCGCCGGTCGCGCTCACCATCCCGGTCATGGCATCCGCCTCGCCCGCTCTTGTTTCGGTGCCCGCCCCGCCGTTCCGTCGCCTGCTGCTGACGGGCGCAGCGGGCGGCCTCGGCAGCGTCCTCAGGCCACGACTGAAGCGCCTATGCCACACCCTTCGCGTCAGCGACATCGCGGCCATGGACGCAGCCGGGGCCGGCGAGGAAGTGGTCGTCGCGTCGCTGCAGGATGCGGCGGCGATCCACGCGCTGGTCGCCGAGACAGATGCGATCGTCCATCTCGGCGGCGTCTCGGTCGAAGGGCCGTTCGAGCCGATCCTCGAGGCCAACATCGCCGGCGTCTGGCACCTCTACGAGGCAGCGCGCAAGCACGGTGTGCGCCGCGTCGTCTTCGCCAGTTCCAATCACGTCACCGGCTTCTATCGCCAGGACGAAGTGATCGGCCCGGCCGATCCGGTGCGGCCCGACGGCAACTACGGCATCAGCAAGGCCTTCGGCGAGAACCTGTCGCGCTTCTACTTCGATCGCTACGGCATCGAGACCGTGTGCCTGCGCATCGGCTCGTCGTTTCCCGAGCCGATGGACCGCCGCATGCTCGCCACGTGGCTCAGCTACGACGACCTCGAGCGCCTCGTTGTCGCCAGTCTTATCGCGCCGATCGTCGGCCACACGATCGTCTACGGCATGTCCGACAACACGACGACGTGGTGGGACAACACCAGCGCGCGCCATCTCGGTTTTCGCGCAGAGCACAGCTCGGAGCCGTTCCGCGCCGGGCTCGAGGCGAAGCAACTCGAGCTCGACCCGGCCGATCCGGCCGTTCGCTTCCAAGGCGGCGGCTTCGTGACGCGCGGCCCCTACTGACCCGCAGACAGAAACGCCAAATTCAACGGAGACATTGCCATGAAGATTCGCCGCTCCCTCGCCTTTATCGGTGCCGGCTTCGCCGTCGCCTCGACGCTCGGCCTCGCACCCTCGCTCGCCGCCGCGCAGGCGACGCTGACGCTGCGGGCCGCCGACGTGCAGCCGGCCGGCTATCCCGACGTCGTCGCCATCGAGCACATGGGGCACAAGCTCGAGGCCGCCACGAACGGGCGCATCAAGCTCAAGATGTTCCCCGGCGGCGTGCTCGGCAGCGAGAAGGAGGAGATCGAGCAGACGCAGGTCGGCGCGATCGACATCCTGCGCGCGTCGCTCGGCCCGCTCGGCCCGGTCGTTCCCGACGTCAACGTCTTCAACATGCCGTTCGTGTTTCGCAACGAGGCGCACATGCGCGCCGTGATCGACGGCCCGATCGGCGACGCGATGCTCGCCAAGATCACCGCCTCGCCGGCCAAGCTCGTCGCATTGGGCTGGATGGACAGCGGCTCGCGCAGCCTCTACACGAAAAAGCCCGTGCGCTCGATCGCCGACCTGAAGGGCATGAAGATCCGCATGATCGGCAACCCGCTCTTCGTCGACACGATGAACGCGATGGGCGGCAACGGCATCTCGATGGGTTACGGCGAGGTCTTCAGCGCCTTGCAGACCGGCGTGATCGACGGCGCCGAGAACAACCCGCCGAGCTACTACACCGCCAACCACTTCGCTGCCGGCGCCAAGTACTACACGCTGACGAACCACCTCATCATTCCCGAGATCTTCGTCATGTCGAAGGTCACGTGGGACAAGCTTGGTCCGGAAGACAAGGTGCTGGTGAAGAAGTTCTCGCGCGAAGCGCAGTTCGAGCAACGCAAGCTCTGGGACGAAAGCGTCACGGAATACGTCGCCAAGCTGAAGGCCGCCGGCGTCGAGTTCATTCCGATCGACAACAAGCCCTTCTACGACGCCACCGCCGGCGTTCGTGCCAAGTACGGCGCGCCGTATGCCGACCTGATCAAGCAGATCGAAGCGACGAAATGAACGGTGCCCTGGCGGACACGCCGCCGCCCCGGGCCACCCGCTCGCCGATCCCGCGCGCCCTCGACGCGCTCTATCTCGCCAGCGTGTGGGTCGCCGGCGTGGCGATTCTCCTCATGTCGTTGATCATTCCGTGGGGCGTGTTCACGCGCTACGTGCTCGGCTCGGGCTCGGCGTGGCCCGAGCCGATTGCCATCCTGCTGATGATGGTCTTCACCTTCATCGGCGCCGCGGCCGCCTATCGCGCCGGTTCGCACATCGCCGTGACGCTGCTCACCGACGCCTTCCCGGCGCCGCTGCGAATCGCGGCTGGTTGGCTCAGCGATCTTCTGATGCTGCTCGTCAGTGCATTCATCGTCTGGTACGGGTCGGCTCTGTGCGTCGCGACCTGGGGCCAGTCGATCTCCGAGCTGCCCTGGTTACCGGTGGGCGCGACCTACCTGCCGCTGCCGATCGGCGGCGTCCTCACGCTCGTATTCGTGCTCGAGCGCATGGTGTTCGGGTCGCAGGCGGGGCGGCCGATCGTGCGCTACGACGCCGTTCGGGCTGCTGCGGAGAGTGTGGATTGATGCGTTCGGAATACGTCGTTCGACTGTTGCCGCGCGATCAGGCCGCCGGTGCGCTCTACTCCGCTCATGTTCCCGGAAGACCGGCGATGGCCGTCTTCTCCTCCTTTACTTGGCTCCGCAGAACGCGCCATCGGCCTGATCCGGCACCGCTGCCTCTTCTCGACCAACGGGGGCCGGAGCACTGAATGGACGCGCTCGTCCTCATCGGCAGCTTCTTCGTTCTGATGATGATCGGCGTGCCGATCGCCTACTCGCTTGGCCTTG